>VBME01000001.1 GCA_005878995.1 Methanobacteriota archaeon
GTCGGCGCGTCAACGCGTCGGGGTACTGCTCCTTCGGGCAGAGCTCGTGATACAGGATCGTGCCTCGCCCCCGCAAGGCGTCGAAGGCGACATCGAGGTATTCCCGGGCGTCGAAGTGGCCCATGAGAACCCAGTCGGCGACGGCGCGGGGCGCGACCTCGCGGCAGTCTCCGAGCCGCGGGATCACGTTCGTCGCCCGGTTCAAACGAATGTTCGTCGTCAAATACCGAAATGCAACCGGGTTCACTTCGCAGGCATAGACGACGCGGACGCGGGACCGCAATGCGATCGGCAAAGCGAAGTACCCGATGCCCGCGAAGAGGTCGACGACGACGTCTCCAGGTCGGACTCGAGTCGGGAGCGTAACGCGTTCCGCCAAGTTCCCTGAGGAGAACATGATGTGGCCGACGTCCAGTGCGTACCGCACACCCCCTTCCAGGTGGATGGTCTCGGTGCCGTCCCCCCAGAGGACGCGGACATCGGGCGTGCGCATGGGACCGTGGATTCCGGAGCGATCTTCCACCACGGTTCGGACCCGGAGGACCTCGCCGCAAACTGCTGCGATCAGTTCGGCGTGCGGGCGGGCCACGGCGGAAACCCGGATCACGAGGATGTCGCCGATCCGCTCCCACCGATGTAGTGCGACCCCCGGCGGCACGCCACGGGCGCGGAGTTGCTCTTCGAGGTCTCGCCTCGGGTCCGGTGGCGTGCTGCGTCGGGTCAGAGTGGGGTAGTCTTCGTATCGTGCCCCGAACAGCGCAAGGTCGAGGGACGCTTGATCGGTTACCGGGATGAGGACTTCGTCACCTCGCTTTGTAATCCGAACCGAGCGGTCAATGGCCGCTTTCGCGTGGAGCTCCTGCCGCAGACTCTCGGCGTTTCTCTTGGGTACCGCGACCACTCGCATGCGCTCGACGAAGGTATGTTGCCGCCTTCAGTCTTTACCTCGATATGTATATGAAGGGCGTGCCGCTTCGGCGCGCATCATGCGGGCCGCGGCCTTGGCCCTCGGGGTCCTTCTTGTCGTGGCCCTGCTCCTCCCCACGGCCAAGGCGGAGGACTTCGGCGCGGTCACCAAAGTCAGCGGGCTGATCCGCGTCAAGGAGACGCCGCAGCTCGCACCGGGAGACAGCGGCCGGTTCATCTTCTACTTCAACTCGACATACACCGTGCCGATCCAGAATGTCACGTTGAAGGCGAGCATTTACCGGTACGCCACGATCGACGCGAGCATCCCAGTGAATGACACCTCGTGGACCTATCCCTTTCCCAAGATCCAGGAAAGCGGTAGCCTCGAATGGGTCTGGACGAACACGACCGTAACCCCCGGATCCTCGAGGCTTCTCAACTTCACGATCCTAACGGCGGCGGACAGCAGCCAGATGCCCCATGGGACGATTTTCTCCCAGTCGACGTACTTCGTTCGGTTTTGGCTCGAGTTCGATGGGGATGTCGGCGGCAACACGACTCGACTCCGGATGATGTCGCTCGGCTTCTTCAGCGGCGCGCAGTGGCAGGCCGCCCAAGTCCCGCCGCCGAATCCGTGTAATCTCCCGGACTGCCGGGGGAACGTCAACCTCACGATGCTCGCAAGCTTCCTGGGCGTGAACCGCATCGATGGGATCCTGCCCGATTCCGCATTCGGCGTCAAGGAGCCGATCCCGCGGTGGCCGTTCTACCTCCTGATCGTCCTCGCGGTGTTCTTCCTTCTCCTTGCGTTCCTCTTTTGGGTCGAGGAGAACCCCGGCTCGTATCCGAGGGTCGAGGCATGGTGGGCGCGGACGCGCGGTCGCCTTACCAGGACGATCGCCCCTCTCCGCAGGAAGCCGCCGAAGTCGTGATGGCAGGATTGCTCCAAGCGTTCTTGGCGTATCCCGCGGTGCCGATAGACGTTCACACGTTCGGCTTTCCAACGGGTAAAGGTTTTTAGACGGTGGGCCTTTGCTCGCATCGTGGCGGAAGTCGCCTTTCCTCGCGCCGTCGCCTTCTGGTTCTACTTCCTCGCCTTTCTCGCGGGGGTCGTGTTCTACCTCAGCTGGGGGCTGACATACGGCTCGTGGAACCTGCTCCGCCCGGAATGGGTCGGGGCATACGCCGTGACGGTGGTCCTCGTAGGGTTCGGCCTCGTCGGGATGTTACTCTATCGAAAGCCCGGCTGAGCGGCGGATCAGTAGGCCTTCGCCGCATACACGACTTGCTTTGTCTTCTCGCCGCACACGATACATGTGCCCTGGAACGGCTCCGGGTAGAATGGAGTCCCAAGGACACTCATCCCGGTCCGCTCCGCAATCGCCTTCCCGCACGATTCCTTGCCGCACCAGCCCATCCGGTTGAATCCATCTCGCGCGTCGTCGAGGGAGGTGATGGTGAAAGTGTTGTCTTTGAGGAGCTTCTCCGCCCGATCCCACATCGCGATCTGCATGAGTTCGAGGACGGACCGAAGTCGATCTGCGAGGAGCTCGCGCGGCAGCTCCCTCTTTTCGGCCGTGTCCCGTCGCACGACGGTCACGGCGCCCTTCGCGAGGTCCCGAGGCCCGAGTTCCACGCGCAACGGGACGCCGCGGGCCTCCCAGTAGTAGTATTTCTCCCCCGGGCGGACGTCCCGGTCATCCAGTTTTACTCGCATCCGCTCGCGGAGCTCCAGGAAGACGCGCTGTGCTTCCGTCAGCAACTCCTCTTGTCGGCCTTTCTCGAGGATCGGCACGACGACGGCCTGGATCGGCGCGGCGGCGGGCGGGAGGACGAGTCCCTTCTCGTCCCCGTGAATCGAGATGAGGGCCCCGAGGAGCCGTTCGCTCATCCCGTCCGTCGTCTGATGCACGTACCGGTGCTCGCCCGTCTCCGTCTCGTAGGTGACATCGTAGACCTTCGCGAAGTTGTCGCGGTACTGGTGGAACGTCGCGACCTGCGCGGCCCGTCCCGACGGGAGGAGCGTGTCCGAGCCGAGGCTGTAATGGGCCCCCGGGAACTTGTCCCAGTCGGGCCGTCTCGAGATGTGGTACGGCAACGCGAGGATCCGCATGATCCGTTCGTTGATTTGCAGGTCCTCGCGGATCTGTTGCTCCGCATCCTCGGCCGTTGCGTGCGCGGTGTGCGATTCGAAGAAGTGGATCTCGCGGACCCGCATGAAGCTCCGCGTCATCTTCGTCTCGTACCGGAAGACAGGGGAGATCTGGAACACCTTGAGCGGAAGGTCGGCGTGGCTCCGGATCCAGAGTTTGAACATCGGGTACATCGCCGTCTCCGACGTCGGCCGCAACACGAGTTTCACGTCGAGTTCGTTGAACCCCCCGCGGGTGACCCAGAACACGTCGCCTTCGAACCCCTTGACGTGCTCCGCCTCCTTCTGGAACTCCGACTCGGGGATGAGGACGGGGAAGTTCACTTCACCGTGGCCGGTCGAGTCGAACTCCTCGCGCATCGCCTGGTCGATCAGCCTCATGATCGCCCATCCGTAGGGCCGCCAGACGTTCATCCCCTTGACCGGATACCGCTTGTCGCTGAGCTCCGCGCGCTCGATGACCTCGTTGTACCATTCGCTGAACTCTTCGTCCTTCCGCATGGGAATGCGACCATCAAAGGGTGATTCCGATAAGGCTCTTACGGTGGCGGCGTTGCGTCCGGAAACTTGTACCCGCAGAAGAAACAGGTCGCGTCGATCGTGTTGACCGCTGTGTGACAACGCGGACAAACTTTCTTCCCCAGCGCGGGTGGGATCACTCCCGCGGCCGGGCCGATGGTGGATGGCGGTGAAGGCGCGGCGGGAGGCATCGGGGGCGGTCCGGTTGGAGGCGGCGCCTCCTTTTTCCGTGCACGGAGGAACGCGAAGACCAGGAAAGCAACGATCACGACGACGATGAGGACCGCCACGATCAGCGCGAGTGGGGTTTGCCTCGTCAGGGCGAAGTTCGAAGTTGCGCTTGCATGGGCCCCGAACGGGTCTTCGGCGTCGATTTTCAGAATCGCAGTCCCGGTGAAATCGGGCGTCGTCCACCGGACCGACGTCGCCCCAAGTTGATCGACCAACACGGGAATCGTCTGGCTCCCAATCGTCACGTTCGCCCAGACGTGGACGTAGCCAGTCTGGAAGACGTCGTCCGACATGATCCAAGCGAGGTCAACGACCGAAGCGGCCGGGAGCGTTTGGCCCGGTGTCGGCGAGCTGATTCCGAGCGTGAGATTCGACGTCGAAGCGACACCCGGCTCCGTCGTGAGCGAGAAGTCCGAGGGCCGGTTCGTGTCCGTGCAGCTCGCGTCGCGTCTGAGAAGCCGGCCCGGTCCCGGCGCCGCGGCGTCGCCCAAACTCGTGTTCCCGGGTTCCCAGTTCAGCGTCCCTCGGGAGGTTGCGTTGAACTCAACGCGGTCCACGACGATGTCCCGGCCGCCCGCGGAGGCGGCCGCGCCCCCGGGATTGCGATAGACGAGCTTCAGCGCGTCTCCGGTCGCGGTGAGCCACGTTGATGACGGAAGGTCCTGGCGCGCAATTCCCGTAGCACCGAGGACGCCTGTCAGGGAAAACCTCGCTCCCTGATAGGTCCCGGGCGTGTCGAGTTCTAGGTAGTAGTCCGCAAGAGAAACGGAGCCTGATGAGGGGTTGCAGACGAAGACGAACTGGTTGCCACCGCGCGCAGGCTGTGTGACGATCCCTTGAATCTTGAGGGGCTGCGGGGTCGACGCCGCCGACCCGAGGTTGAGGTTTGCGATGACCACGGTTCCGGGCGACCACGAGATGACTTCTTGGAAGACATTCGCCGATGTGGTAAAGTCACCCGCCGCAATGATGACCGCATCCCCAAGGTTCGCACCCTCCTGGCTCGTCGGGGTGTCCGAGACGTTCGCGTTCGTTTTCGAGTTGCCCGCAATGAGGAGGCTATAGGTCCCTGCGCCGTTCTGGACGCTCGACCCGTTCGAGTAGTCGACCCCGTCGACGAATGCGCGAATGGGCGTCCCAATCGGCAACGGAGACCCCAATCGATCGAAGGCCTGGCCCTGGATGCGCATCGGGATCGGAGGCGGGGCGGCTACCGGGAGCGCCGCGAGGACCACGCCAACGAGGAGGCCCACGAGAACGAGGCACACGAGCGTCCCCCCGCGCCGGGCCGTTCCGATACCTCCGAGACGACGATCGCGCGACGAGGTTCGCTTTACTTAACGTTTCCGCGTGCCGAGGCGACCGCTTCGCCGCCGAAGAAAGGTTTTAAGGAATCTTGACTTCGTCGGCCTCTCGGAGCCCTCGATGGCGGAGATCGTTGAATGCGTTCCCAATTTCTCCGAGGGCCGGCGCAAGGAGATCGTTGACGAGCTCGTCGCCGCGATTGGATCCGTCCCGGGTGTGCGCGTCCTCGACCAGGAGATGGACGCGAACCACAATCGGTGCGTCATCACATTCGTGGGCGACCGGAACTCGGTCGCGCAGGCCGCCTTTGAAGGCGCGAGACGCGCGGTCGATCTGATCGACATGAACCGGCATCACGGCGAACACCCGCGCGTCGGTGCGCTGGACGTCCTCCCGTTCGTCCCGATTGCGGGCGTCACGATGGACGATTGCGTGGCCCTCGCTCGATCGGTCGGGAAACGGATCGCCGATGAGCTCGGCGTGCCCGTGTATCTCTATGAGGCCGCGGCCACGAGGACGGACCGACGCGCGTTGCCCGACGTCCGCCGCGGCGAGTACGAGGGACTCAAGGCCGACATCGCCACGAACCCGGACCGGAAGCCCGACTTCGGTCCCGCGAAATTGCATCCGACCGCGGGCGCGTGCATCGTCGGTGCACGGCCCGTGCTCATCGCGTGGAACGTGAACCTCAAAACGCGAGACGTGGCGATCGCCCGGCGCATCGCGAAGGCGATCCGGGAGAGCGACGGCGGCCTTCCCGCGGTGCGGGCAAAGGGATTCGAGCTCGCGGATCGGGGGCTCGTCCAAGTGTCGATGAATATGGTGGACTACCGCAAGACCTCCCTGGTCCAGGCATTCGAAGCGGTCCGGACGCTCGCGGCGAAAGAAGGGGTCGAGATCGCCGAGAGCGAGATCATCGGGCTCGTCCCGCTCGACGCGCTCACCGAGGGAGCGACCCAATACTTCAAGCTCGCTCGGTTCCATCGCGAGCAA
>VBME01000002.1 GCA_005878995.1 Methanobacteriota archaeon
TCAGGCGATCCCAGAAACGGGGTCGTCCGAGGGGCTATAAGAGACTTGGCGGCCAAGTATCGAAGTTGAAGAAAGTCCCAAGCCAATCCGGCCCTTCCCGTGGTCCATGAAGCGAAGTTTAGAGAGCCGCCGCCGGACCTTGGAAAATCAGCGAACTAATCATTAAGTAACGCACGGGTCTTCGCTTCAGACGAATGAAGACCGCCCTGTCCTCCTTCGATCTCCGAGCCCTCGTGGCGGAGTGGCAAGACCTCGTCGGAGGTCACGTCGACAAGGCGTACCAGAGGGGAGACGAAGTCATCCTTCGAATCAACGCACCCGTCCGCGGCAAGGCCGAATTGTTCTACAAGGCCGGCCGTTGGCTCTGCGTCCACGAGGTCGAGACGAAGCCAGAGACCCCGCCCCCCTTCGCACAAACGTTACGACGGCTCCTCGACAACGCGCGGGTGCGAGGAATCGAGCAACGAGGGTTTGACCGCATTGCCGTGTTCCATCTCGAACGCAGCGGGGAATCGAACGACCTCGTTTTCGAGGTGTTTGGCAAAGGCAATCTCGTCGTCGTGAAGGGAGCCACCATCGCCGCGGTCCTCTTCCCGCAGACGTTCAAGGACCGATCGGTCCAACTTGGCGAACCGTATCGGTTCCCCGAGGCAGGCTTGGACCCCCTCGAACTCGACCGGGGCGGTTTCGCAAACGCGCTCCGCGGAGCGAAAGGGCAGGTCGTCCGCGTCCTCGCCAGCGTCCTGAACCTCGGCGGCACGTACGCGGAAGAAATCTGTCTCCGAGCACACGTGGAGAAGACGACCAAGGTGAAGGACCTCGCGGAGGCACAAGTCGATGGGCTCTACACCGCCCTCAACAACGTCGCCGTGGCCGTCGACCAGGAACGCCGCCCGGGGGTGGTCTTCCAAGACGGTCGAGCCATCGACGCCACCCCGATCGAGCTCCTCCGATACCGCGACCTCGAGAGGCGGGAGTTCCCGACGCTCAACGAGGCCCTCTCACATTACCTGACCGTCGCCGAGCCGGAGATGGCCACGGTTGAGGATGTCCCCGCGAAATTCGAACGGCGCATCGCGCAGCAGCGCGAATCATTGGACGCATTGCGGGAGGACGCGGTGCGGCTCGAAGCCCAGGCGGTTTTCCTCTACGGACATTACGCGGTCTTCGACGAACTCCTCAAGGCGATCCGTGAGGGCCGCACCCCGCCGGAACACGCGCAGATCAAATCGATTGACCGGAAGGCTCACACGGTCACCCTAGCGATCGGTGACTTCGACGCGATCACGTTGGAATACGACAACGACGTGACCGCGAACGCCCAGGCGCTGTACGACCGCCGCAAGGACGCGCTCATGAAGGCGCAGCGGGTCGAGGAGGCGATCGCCGCAACCCGGACCGAGATCGAGTCGGCCCAAGCGAAGGCGATCAAGGTCGCGAAACGCCCGCGGGTCAAAGCAACGAAGTCGATGTGGTTCGAAGCGTACCGCTGGACGATCTCGTCGGAAGGCCACCTGATCCTCGGCGGGCGGGATGCGCGCACGAACGACCAGCTTGTGAAGAAACATCTGAAGGAAGGAGACCGTTACGCCCACGCGGACGTTCACGGAGCGCCGTCCACCGTGATCAAAGACGGCGCCAAGGCCAACGAGGTCACGCTTCGGGAGGCGTGCGAGTTCGCGCTCGCCTACAGCAAGGCATGGTCCTCGGGGCTCTCGAGCGGGAGCGCGTACTGGGTCCTCCCGGAGCAGGTTTCAAAGCAGGCGGAATCCGGTGAGTTCCTGCCGCGCGGCGCGTTCGTGATCCGCGGGAAGCGGAATTACTTCCACGACTTGCCGGTCCGCGTCGCCATCGGGGAGGCCGAGGTGGAGGGCCACCGCAAGATCATGGGTGGGCCCGTCGGCGCGGTCACGGCTCGATCTTCCCGGTACGTCGTCTTGGTGCCCGGGAAGCAAGACCGAGAAGCCGCCGCGAAGAAACTCGCGACCGCGTTCGCCGTCCCGATCGAGGAGATCTCCCGCGCGATGCCTGCGGGCGGCGTGGAAATCGTCGAGCGACATGCGATTGAGGTCTAGCCCGCTCGATCCCGTCGCACCAACAAAGTCTGATACGTCGGAGGACCATACCGCCGCCAATCGGATTTTGGTGGGGTCATGTCTCAGGCCGACGCACTCGTCGTCCAACTCCCCGAGGAAGAGCGACCGACCAAGTGGTACAACATTCAGGCGGACCTGCCGGAGCCCCTGCCGCCCCCGAGAGACCCGGAGACCGGTCCGTCCCGCATCAAGGCGCTGCCGGAGCTGCTCCTGGCTGAGTGCTTGCGCCAAGAGACCTCGACCGAGCGGTGGATCGAGATTCCGCCGGAGATCCAGGATCTGTACCGCCAGGCGGGTCGACCGCGGCCGCTGATCCGGGCTCGGCGGCTCGAGCAGCGCCTCGGCACGCCGGCGCGGCTGTACTACAAGGCGGAATTCTACAGCCCGACGGGGAGTCACAAGGTCAACACGGCGCTGGCCCAGGCCTGGTACGCGAAGCGGGAAGGGTACGAACGGCTCACGACCGAAACGGGTGCGGGGCAGTGGGGAACCGCGCTCGCGTACGCGGCGAGCCTCGTCGGGCTGAAGACAACGATCTACTGGGTCCGCGCGGTGCACGACTGGAAGATGCAGCGCCGCCAGTTCATGAAACTGTACGGCGCGACGGTCCACGCGTCGCCTAGCCCCGAGACGTCCGTGGGACGGGCCCTCCTCAAGGAGCACCCGGCCCATCCAGGTTCCCTGGGAATCGCGGTCTCCGAAGGCCTTGAGGACGCTCGCCGCGATGAGAAGGCGATCTACTGCCTCGGGTCCGTCCTCAACCATGTCCTCCTGCATCAGACCGTCATCGGGCTCGAGACGCAGCGTCAGTTCGAGCAGGTTGGCGAGTATCCGGACCTCATGATCTCTTGCCTGGGGGGCGGCTCGAATTTTGGCGGGTTCACCCTGCCGTTCCTCGCCGACGCGATCCGAGGCAAAGACATCCAGTTCATCGCGGCCCAGAGCGCCGCGGCGCCGAACCTCCAAGGCGAGTACCGCTACGACTTCGCGGATCACGCGGAGCTGACGCCGATGCTGAAGATGTATACGCTGGGCCATCGCACGGAGATGCAGCCCGTCCGGGGGGATGGGCTGCGGTACCACGGATGCTCGCCCATCCTTTCTCTGCTCCGACACCGCGGCCTCATCGACACGATCGCCTATCCGGCGGACGAACGCCACGTCTTCGAACGCGCCCGGATGTTCGTCCAGTCAGAGGGCTTCCTCCCCGCCCCGGAAAGCGCCTACGGGATTGCGTGTGCGATCGATGAGGCCCTGAAGGCCAAAGAAGACCGCGAGAAGAAAGTCATCGCCTTCAACGTGAGCGGCCACGGCTTCATGGACATGGAAGGATACGCCCAGGTCCTCGGCCTTTAGGTCTCGGGCGCGGCGTTCCCGCATCAAGTTGATATGGGACGTCCGAGTGAATCCGGGTGCCACGACTGTGGGGTGTGGAGTCCATGGGAGCCCATCTGCGGACGTTCGCCCTGTTCGCCCTGTTGACCGGCATCTTCGTGTTCTTCGGCTACGTAATCGGGACCGTCTGGCTCGGTGACTGGGTCGGCGCGGTCGTCACGTTCCTCCTCTTGGCGGGCGCGATGAACGCGATCGCATACTTCGCCTCCGGTCGGATCGTCCTGTGGTCGTACCGCGCGAAGCTCGTGACAGAGGCGGAGGTCCCGAAACTCTACCACATCGTCCGCGAGATTACGCTGCAGTCGAACCTCCCGATGCCGAAGGTGGCCATCGTCCCAACCCAGACGCCCAACGCGTTCGCGACGGGCCGCAACCCGAAGCACGCGGTCGTCGCCGTCACCCAAGGCATCCTCAGCCTCCTTTCCGAGGATGAGCTCCGCGGGGTCCTCGCCCACGAGATCTCCCACGTCGGGAACCGCGACATCCTTGTGATGTCCGTCGCCGCGACGCTCGCGGGCGCGATCTCGTTCATGGCCCGGATGTTCGGCTGGAACATGCTGCTCGGCGGCGGCTCGCGAGACCGCAACGGCAATGCCATCACTGTGATCCTCGCCTTGGTCGGCATGCTCCTCGCGCCAATCGCCGCCCTGCTTGTCCAGCTCGCGATTTCACGGAGCCGCGAATACAAAGCGGACTACAGCGGCGCGAAGACGGTGGGGCAGCCGCTCGCCCTCGCGTCGGCCCTCGAAAAGCTGGAAATCGCGAACCGGCGTCGGCCCCTGACCTTCGGAAGCCCGGCCTCGCAGAGCCTGTTCATCGTGAATCCGTTCTCCGGTGGAGCGCTCGTGCGGATGTTCAGCACCCACCCGCCCATCCACGAGCGGATCGCGCGGTTGAAGGCGCTCGCCCAGGGCGTCGACAACTACTGAGCTCACCCGAACTCGTGTCCGACGTGCCGGCCGTGGCGGGCATCCAGATCCCGGATCTTGTCGCGGACCTTCGGGTTCGGTTCGAGGATCTCGTACTCCTCGAGGTAGTTCCGGTCCTTGTAGACGACCGTCGTGCGGCCGTCCTTCACGGTCCGGATCACGAGGTTCAAATCGCCCCCGCCCTCGGGGCCCTCGTAGAGGGTGTAGAAACCGAGAAAATGGCCAATCATCTCCTCGAAGCCGGAATGAGGGTAGTAGAAGCGGAACCGGACGCGGTCCCCCGGATAGATGTCCATCTTCTCCAGGAGCTTCTCGTCGAGGATGCCTGCTTCCTTCAGGATGCGGCGCTCCTCCGTGATGTCGTCCTTCAGCTCCGCCATGGTGCCCAGCGGGACACACACCGTTCGACTTAAACCAGCGCCTCAGGCGGCGACTTCGCGTGACGAACCGCTCACCGTTTCCTTCGCGCTCCGAATCTCCGCGATCTTTTTCCACGCCGGCCAGCGCCGCTCGATCGCATAGTCGAGGGACCATCGGCTCGGGCCGAAGGTGGCGTTGATGACCATAAGGAGGAGGAACACGAAGCCGTAGATGATCCCCGTCCCGATATCCGTGGAACCGGGACCGTAGGGTCCCCCGAACCCTTCCGGCACGGACCAGATGACGAGACTCAGGAGAATCCCGCCCGTGTACGCGACTTTGCGCATGAATCCGAGGAGGAGGGCGAAAGCAACGGCCAGCTCGAAGAGACCGATCGTCGTCGCGAAGAACGCGGGATTCCCGCTCACCGTCTGGCTCCAGAAGCCGAACCACGGCTGAAGCCAAACGGGCTGTCCTTGGCCGGTGTCGGAGATCATGCCGGAGAGCGAGTCGGCGAACCCCGGCTGGAACTTGAGGGCCCCGTCGATGGCCCAAACGAGGCCGAAAACCACCCGGATCGCTGTTTTCAGAGATCCGACATGCCGGACGAACCAGTTGTCCAAGTACACCTGGATGGAAGCCATCGCGCTGCCTCGCTGAATCGACCCCCTCGCCCGTACTTGAAGGACCGGTAGGTATCGACCGTACGGCCAAGGGCCCGGCCTCGGATAAGGGGCGCGAAAGCCGCTCGGAACGGAGGATTACGCGTCCATGTACCGGTAAAACTCGTACGGGGAGGGCCGCAGCGAGGTCTGCAGGTGCTCGTCGATTTTCAGCTCCTCGTACTTCTCGAGAAGGTCTTGCGGGAAGACCGACTTTAGGAACAGGTAGTCCGTCTGCAGGTGCTCCACGGCTTCCTTCAGGGAACCCGGCAGTTCGCGGACGCCATACTCTTTCCGCTTGCTCGCGCTGAGATGGTACAGGTCCTCATCGACGGGGTCACCGGGTTCGATTTTTCTCTTGACGCCGTCCAGGCCGGCGCAGAGCATGCCGGCGAAGGCGAGGTACGGGTTGCACGAGGGGTCCGGCGTCCGATACTCGATCCGCTTCGCGGCCTCAATCCCCTTGTAGTACATCGGAATGCGAATGTTCGCACTTCGGTTCCGTTTCGACCAAGCGATGAAGACGGGCGCCTCATAACCCGGCACGAGCCGACGGTACGAGTTTGTCGTCGGGCAGGTGAACGCGCACAGGCTCCGGGCGTGCTCCATGAGCCCGCCGATGTAGTATCGGCACGTCTGGCTGATCTCCGCGTACTCGTCGTTCGGGTCGTACATCATGTTCTTGCCTTTCGTCCACAGGCTCTGATGGACGTGCATCCCGCTCGCGTTGTCGCCGAAGATCGGCTTCGGCATGAAGGTGGCCATCATCCCCATCTTGTGGGCGACCATCTTCATCACGTAGCGGTACG
>VBME01000143.1 GCA_005878995.1 Methanobacteriota archaeon
CGCCGTGGTGTTGATTCGTCGTGTCGTCGTACACGATGATGGCAGCTCCGGCCGCGTCGACCGTGACGGCGAAGAAGTCCGCCATGCTGCGGTCCCCGTTGCTCAGGGTGCAGCCGATACCCCCTTGACAGATCTGCCCGAAGTGCATCGGGTGCTCGCTCGCGCGGACCTGGTAGATCGTCGATCGCGGCGGGGACTTGAAGTCGAATCGGACCTGCGCGAAGTACGCGTACCATGGGAACCCTGCGGCTGCTGGACGGTTTGCGAACCAGCTCGGGAACGCGTCCGGATCGCCGCGGACTTCCGTCCCGTACCACACGACGTCCACGATGCCGGAGGCGCCGCCGACGATCCAAGGCCAGACATTCGTGTTCGACGGATGGCCGTTCACCTGGAGGACCTTGGACCATGTGTCGCCGCCGTCTTTCGATCCGCTGACGTAGACGTTATGATTACTCGCGTCGACCCAGGCGACGTACAAGTTGCCGGCTCGATCAACCGCGGCGTTCGCGAACAGGTCGCCGACCACACCGCCCGGGCTCGTCGGCGCCGCGAGCGCTTTGAAGGAAATCCCAGTCCGAACGCCGGCTGGGACATGGCCGCGGATCACCTCGACATGGTCATCCCGGACGCAGGGGAGATAGAGGTTACGGAGCACCGGGTCGAACTTCGTCTGCCCGCATGTGGCGCCGTCGCCCACCGTAACCGCATCGGCGGCGTTCACAAAGACGAGTCCGCCGGTCGGGTCCCCGATACCAGTCGAGCCAGGAGACGAGAACACTTCCATCCCGAGGGGCACTTGGTGGACGGTGAGGAAGACCGTGTTGTCGTCGGCTCCCGACGTGAGGCCGTTGTCCATCGCGAACCATTGACGGTCGACGGCGGTGGAGGGGACGCCGGCGGTATTCTTCCGCCACGTGTTGCCGCCGTCATTCGACACCGCGGTGCCAAGCTCCGCGAGCGCCTCAAGGTCGACGAAGTACGCGAAGCCCTGGTCGTCCGTGACGACGTCGGTGTCGCCCCCTCCCGGAGGCGGATCGGGGCGCGCGTCAATCGGCGAGACGACGTGAAACGAATTGCCCGCGTCTGTGGACTTGTGGACGAAGCTTTGCGTGGTCGATGTCCCCCAGGGACCCGATTCCCAGATGTTTCCCGCTTGGTCCACGTGGACAATCGGTTCCCCTTCCGTCCGCTGGGCGTCCACGATCGTACTCGGCGCAAAGACGATCCCCCCGGTTCCGTGGGTCGGGTTCGGCACCGGCGGGCCTGGTGTGAAGCTCAAGACCGCGGAGCCCGTGTAGGCCGAGTTGATGACGAGGAAGGGGACGACTCGGACTTCGTAAACGCCCGGCACCGGGAGTTCCAGGAAGACTTCCTCCGAGGTCGTGCCGCCTGCCGCGGACGAGTCGACTTGGAATCCGTCCGAGTTGTACACGTAGAGGTCGAAGTCGTTGCCGCTATCGGGCCATTCAATCCGGATCGTCACGCCACCCGAATGGCGATCCCAGAAGTCCGCTGCGACGTCGATGGTGAGGAAGAAGTGGTCGCACTGGACGTTCCCAATATCGGTATCCGGCGGACAGAGCTCCGGAACCGGCGTGGACTGCGCAAGGTAGGACGCTCCCTGCCACGACGTGTTGGGAGAGGATTCCGACACGACGCCACTCGAGGGGTCCGCGGCCGCGGCGAGGCCGGTCATGGTCGACATGACTAGGGCGACGGCGGCCAAGGTGCTGAGCGAAAGGACTCCAAGGCGACGGCGTCGGCTGGGCCCGCGCGACCGGGGAGAAGACATGGGTAACCTCGCGGGGTAAAACGAATCGCTCCGTTAGAATCGAGTCGTTTCAGGAATGTAACCAAGTGTCCGAAGAAACAGCAGGCAACTCTCTACGTCAGATCCGTCGTTCGAGGCACCCGCTCCGCGTCGGACTTGCGCATCCCGTCATGCGGGCCGAAACTTGTATCCGTAGTGGATGACGCCCGCGTCTCCTTCTTGGCCCAGTTTCCGGAACGTCGCCTGGACCTTCATCCCAATCTTGACGTCTTCCGACTTGACATCAATCAGCTGGGACGTCAGGCGGACGCCCTCGTCCATCTGGACGATCGCCATGACATACGGTTTCTGCATCTCGAACTGGGCGGGCGCGTCGTGGATCACCGTATACGTGACGACGGTGCCTTTGCCCTTGAGCTGCACCCGCTGCATCTTCCCGACGGACCGGCGCCCGCACGTCGGGCACACGGCCCGCGGCGGGAAGTCGACTTTGCCGCAGCTCCCGCACTTCGTGCCGATCAAATTGTAGCGGCTTTGGATCTCCCGCCAGAACCGAGGGATCGCCACCTCAGTCCCCCCGCTCGAAGATGTGGACGACCGCCGTGGCCCCGGTGCCGCCCAGGGTGTGCGTCAGTCCGCGGCGCGCTCCGACGACCTGACGTTTGCCGCCTTGCCCGCGCAGCTGCCGCACGATTTCGACGGCTTGCGCGACGCCCGTCGCGCCGACCGGTTGGCCGCGGGCCTTCAGGCCGCCCGACGTGTTCACGGAAATCTTGCCGTTCAGCGCGGTGAGGCCATCCGCCGTGGCGGGGCCGCCCTTCCCTTTCTCGACGAACCGCAGGTCCTCGATTGCGAGAATCTCCGAGATCGTGAAGTTGTCGTGGACCTCCGCGACCTGGATGTCTTTCGGGTGGAGCCGCGCCTCCGCGAACGCCCGCTTGCCCGCGATGACGGTCGCGTCCATCATCGTGATGTCGCGTCGATCGTGGACCGCGAGGAAGTCGCTCGCCTGGCCCGAGCCCGCGATGCGGATCGGCGTGTCCGTGAACTTGCGGGCCTTCTGCATCTCGCACAGCACGACGGCGGCCGCGCCGTCCGAGAGGGGGGCGCAGTCGAACAGGCCGAGCGGCTCCGCGACCCAGGGCGCCTGGAGGACCGTTTCGATCGTGATCTCCTTCTGGAATTGCGCCTCCGGATTCAGGGCGCCGTTCTTGTGGTTCTTCACCGCGACGGCCGCCATCTGCTCCCGCGTCGTGCCGTACTCGTACATGTGGCGGCGGGCCATCATTGCGTATAGGCCGGCGAACGTCGCGCCGAACACGCTCTCCCACTCCTGGTCCGCGGTGGACGACAGGATCTCCGCGGCTTGGACCTCGCCGACGTCCGTCATCTTCTCTGCGCCGCCGACGACGACGATGTCGTGCATCCCGGAGGCAATCGCGAGGCGCGCCTGGAGGAGCGCAATCGCGCCGCAGGCGCCGCCGCCTTCCACGCGGACCGTTGGGAGGTGCATGTCCGCGAGGCCCGAGTAGTCCGCGACGAGCGCGGACACATGCTCCTGGTCGATGAACTTCCCCGCGCTCATGTTGCCGATGTAGACCGCGTCGATGTCTTCCGAGCGGAGCTTTGCGTCTTGAATCGCCTTCAATCCGGCCTCGATCCCGAGGTCCCGGAAGGAACGGTCCCACAGCTCGCCGAACTCCGTCTCCCCGACGCCGATCACCGCGACGTCCCGCATCGGCTCAGGCCTCCCGCATCAGGATCTTACCGCGGTACTTCGCGTACGTCGCGTAGTCGACGAACGCATGGTCCGCGATCATCTCCTTGATCGTCGGGGTCGCGTCCCGGCGGATCTTCGTGATTTCGTCCGTGACGGTGAGGTCGAATGCGTCGGATCCCGCGCCGCTGCCGTAGCCCACCGCGAAGATGCGGTCGCCCGCCTCCGCTTCGTCCAAGATCGCGCAGAGGCCCACCATGATCGCGCCGCTGTAGGTGTTCCCGATGTCCCGCACGCACAACCCGGCGTCGATCTGCGGGTCCTTGAAGCCGAGCTGCTTCGCCACGCGGACCGGGAATTTCCCGTTCGGCTGATGGAACACGGCGTAGTCGTAGTCTTCCGCAGTCGTGCCGGCCCGCTTGAAGAGAAGTTGGGCGCAGTTGACGACGTGCTTGAAGTACGCGGGCTCCCCCGTGAAGCGGCCGCCGTGGCTCGGATATCGCTGGCCCTCGCGGCGCCAGAAGTCCGGCGTGTCCGTCGTGTAGGAAACCGTGTGGCTGATGTCCGCCACGGCGTGGTCCACACCGATCAGGAGGGCGGCGCCGCCTGCCGAGGCGCTGTATTCGAGGGCATCGCCAGGAGCACCTTGGCTTGTGTCCGATCCGATCGCGAGGCTGTACTTCATCATCTTCGACAGGGTGAGGCCCATCGACGTCTGGATCGCGGCGGTGCCGGCCTTGCACGCGAACTCGAAGTCCGCGGCCGTCATCACGGGCGCCGAACCGATCGCCTCCGCGACAATCGTCGCGGTCGGTTTGACGGCGTACGGATGGGATTCGGAGCCGACGTAGATCGCGCCGATCTCCGTAGGATCGATGTCGACCTTCGCCATACACGCCCGGGCCGCTTCGACGGAGATCGTGATCACGTCCTCGTCGGGGCCGGGTACGCTCTTCGCCCGGATGTTCAGCCCGCGGCCCATCGCCTCGCCGTCGGACCCCCAGACCACGCCGATGTCTTTCGGTCGAATCCGGTACCGCGGGATGTACCCGCCATAACTGACGATGCCTGCCTTCATCCAATCCGCTCCAATCTTGAAATGAGGTCCGCCTGCTCGAGCTCCGTCCGCGCAAGGAGGATGTTGTCGATCTCCGCGAGCTTCATCGCGAGTTCGTCGATGTTCTCCGGCTGCACGTACACGACCATGGCCGGCTTGAGGGGATTCGCCTTGATCGCGATCATCGGCGACCGCCCGTACTTGACGCCGGTGAAGAGCAAGGCGCGCTCGCTCGTGGATCCGTAGATCCGAAGATAGTCCGTCGCATCGAGCGTCGTAATCGCCTTCAGCGAGTCGATCACCGTGTAGCCGTTCACGAGCCGCCGGGCATTCTGTTTTTGCGTCAACAGCATCCCGTCGATCTTCCTTAAGAAGTCGGCGGCGCGAATGCCGAATGCCCAGTCTCGCATCGACGGGATCGCATCGGAGTATTCCCGGAATCGCTTCGTGAGCTTCTGTCCGGTCCGCTGGTCGATCTCGAGGAGCGCATCAACGAGGCGATGGATCGTCCGGATCCCGGGCGAAGTGCGCCGCCCCGCCTCGTAGTCGGAGATGACAGATGGGGAGACGCGCATATGGGTTGCTAGAACCGTCTGGGAGATCCGAAGTTCCTCGCGCCACTTCCGCATCGTCTTGCCCGGTTGGTCAGACAAGGCGATTTCCCCCGCGATTTTCTCGCGGAGTGGGAACTCCATGGGGAAGCGACACATGGAGGGCTATATAAGCGTGTCGAAGACGCTATCGGCGCTTGACGAGACATCCCATGGACGCTCGACGACGCGGCGTCTCACATCGCCGCCGGGATCGCCGATGGGCGCGATTCGCACAACCCTCAGACACGGCCCAAACTGACCGCGAGCCCGCGCCGGGTCCGTGGGGTAGCTTGGTCCATCCTTGGTGGTTCGGGACCACTAGACTCCGGTTCAAATCCGGACGGACCCATCTCAGGGAGGGCTCACCAAGCCGAGTTCACCCGCCTCCGTGGAACGAATGTAAGCTGTTCGTTCGAGACCGAATCCAGTTCATTGGTTCTAGCGTTGTGCCGGAGCCGCGAGTGCCGCGATCCCGTCGAGCGGGATCGGAAAGTTTGAGACACGATGCTTCAGCTCGTACTCGAGCTCGTAAAGGGCTTTCTCCATCGCCCAACCCCGGATCAGCTGCCGGGCCTCCCTCGAGTCGAGACCGTGGTGCAGCGCAGAGCGAGAGAGGTAGGCCCCGGTGAATCGTCCGACCATATCTTCTTCCCAAGCCGTCAGTCGTTCCAACATCCCTTCTGCCGGTTCGGAGTGCGCCTTCATGCTAGGAGCGGTCGCGCCACTCGAGACGAGGCTGAGGAAATCTCGGATCGCATAGTGCCGGACATACGCAAAGGATCGGACGAGGCTCCCCACGTCGCGAAGCGGAGGCAGTTTCCTTCCCCGTTCACCGGATGCCCGGTCCGGCTCGCCCTCAAAGTCGATGAACAAGAGCTCGCCGTCCGAACGGCGCCGGAGCACTTGGGCCAAGTGCAAATCGGAGTGGATGACGCATTTCACGCCGCCCACGCTTGCCTCGAGGCGCCGCAGTGTCTCCTCGATCTGCGCGCGAAGGTCGAGGAGGTGAGCTCGGGCCTGACGGGCCGATTCCGCGAGTGTCGTTTCGTCCCCGCGAGCGAATTGGCCGAGTCGCCGCAGAGCCGATCCGAGGGATCGAGTGGCCGACTTGAACGTGTCGCGGAAATCCTCCTCCGTGAACGGCTCGGTGTGCCAAGGTCGCGGATGACGGTCGATGAGGGCCTCATGCAAGGCGGCCGTGGCCCCGCCGAGGTCTGATGCAATACCGCGGCTTGCCTCCGCAACGTCCTCGTTTGGGCCGGCCTCACGGCCCAGGCACCTCCGCCATTCGTCACGGAGCCAAGTGAATAGATCGACCGCATCCACGTGAGCGGTCACGGTCCCTAGAACGAGGCGGTCCTTTCCCCGTCCCAAAGCGACATCGCCGAGGTGTCGGGCCACATGCGGAAACTTGCGGGCATGCAGCCGGGCCAGGATTTCAGGCTCACGATTCCCCGTATCGAGGAACCTGTACGATTTCAGCACGACATCTCCCGAACCCGTCGTGATCCGGAGGAGGAGGTTCGAAGTGTCGCCGCCCGGAATGGAAGATACGGCTCGAAAGGCGCCGATGTCCTCCCCATCGAAGATCAGGGAATCCCCCGATCCGGTCCGGATTTTCTCCCCTCGTCGAAACGCGTCGACCACGAATCGCGCGTAGCCCTCCCGACGCTCCGCCTCCATGATGAAGATGGTGCTCTGGTCCGCCTCGAGGGCGAAGGCCTCCCGATCGAGTCGGACACGGGCGAGGGAGAGCGGGAGGAAGACCGGCCTCGCGCCCGCGTCCGGATCCGTCGCCAGAAGGAGGAAGAAGACAATCGCCTCACTTCCCGATTCCGTAAGGACCGCCCGATCTTTCACGGTGAGTCGCGTCGTGCCGTGGATTGAGTCCCCGCACCACCGGAGCGAACCGAGCCAAATCCTCAGGGGACGGGACGTCCGAAGGGCCCGGTCTGTCGCCTCGATCGCATCCTCAAATCGCGAGGCCATCACGTCAACGACCGATACAATTCGAGGGTCTTTGCCGCGATCTGGTCCCACGTGAACTGCTCGAGCACAAGCCGCCGGCCCGCCTTGCCCATCTTTTCCCCGGTGGCCGGGTCCTCAATGATCCGAGTGATCGCCCGTCCGAGTTTCGCGGGTTCACCAGGTGGCACGAGGAGTCCGGTCTCTTCATCCACGACGACTTCCTTGATCCCTCCGACCCGGGTCGCGATCACCGGCGTCTCACACGCCATCGCCTCCAGGTTGATGATCCCGAACGGCTCGTAGACGGACGGGCACGCGAACACCGCGGCCTCGTTGTACAGATTCACGAGATCGTGGTCCTCGAGCATGTCTCGAATCCAGACCACGTCGTTTCTAGCCTTCAGCGCCGCTCGGAGATCGTCTTCGATTCCCGGGGTGTCCGGCTTGCCGGTCGCGAGGACCAACGTGGTCCCTCCCGGGACATGGTCCATCGCATGGAGCAGATCGAAGATCCCTTTCTGGCGGGAGAGTCGACCGACGAAGAACACGAACGGCGTCCGGATCGAGAACTTCGCGAGACTCTCAACCCCGTCTCGCGGGTAATACTTCTGCGGGTCCACGCCGTTGTGGATCACGGCCACCTTCGATGCCGGAATTGGATACGCTTTCTGGATGTCCGCCTTCATGTCCCGGGAGACGGCAATCACCGCGTCACAAGCTAGGAGGCCTTCTCTTTCCATCCACAAGCTGAGCTCATACCCGGCGCCCAGTTGCTCCCGCTTCCAGGGCCGCAAGGGTTCCAGCGAATGGACCGTGGCCACGAGCTTCGCTCCGTAGATCCGCTTCGCCATCGCCCCCGCGAAATTCGTGTACCACGTATGCGTATGCACGATCGCGGCATCGATCGGATCCGCGACCATGTTCATGTTGAAGGACAGGACCTGGAGCGCCTTGAGGATCCTGGGGTCGCCCGTCGCAAGGCCGCGGAGCGTCGCCTGATATCGAAGGATGTTCACTCCCTCGATTTCCGGAGGGGCGCCGACATCGAGTGTTCGGACCTCGACCTTGATGCGCTTCGCTAGCGCCATCGTGATGTACTTCGCGTGGACACCGGCGCCTCCGTAAATGGCGGGTGGATATTCCCACGTGAAGACGGACGCCTTCATCGTTGGGACGAAATCCTCCACGGCAACGATGAAGGTTCCGGTGTCGGATTATCGAATTCGGTGCTCGCACCAACGAGGATTCGCCCACTCGCCGTGTGCCTCGCCTACGATGTGTCCCGTGTCTGCCACAGTCCCTTCGACGGAAGGCACGGGGTCTCCGCCGGGCCACTCCCCGTCGGGGGCCAGGGCGAACATCGCGGCCCGCTTCATGACATCGAGGGGGGACATCGTTGGAACTTCGGATTCGAGGGAGGAATACCAAGCGGCGTCGGTCGTTTCCCAGGCGGGAGTACTTTGTAGCGCGGCGAACTCTCCCCGCGCGAGCCACTCGGAGAACTCAAGGAAGGTCGCCTGCAGGAGACGCCGGAGCGCGGCGGCGCTCGAGGCATCGTTCAGACGAAGGCTCGCCTCCGCGAGATCCCTCAGGGCCTGCGCCAAGAGGACGACGTTCTGAAACGTCACGCGGGTGTCGGGATTGTCCCAGAACCTCGGGTCCGACCGTGTCCCCATGAGCATCAACACGTAGCCTCGGGCGAGGAACCCCGCGGCTTCGATGTCGACCTTGCCCCCGAGAATCTCCTCCGCGGACGTGGCGATATCCGTCGCTTTCGTCGGGAACCCCTGGGCTCGATAGTGCTCGCGGAACCAGTGACGGCCATAGGCGACGGCCAGTCGGCGCAGCACCTGGGTCCGTCGGGTCACCCCGGCCGATCGCAGCAGGTGGAAGGCCCGCCGCCGAACCGCGGTTTCGACCCGTTCGGTCGCGAGAGTGAAGCCATGCTTCCAGAGCTGGGACAGCGGCCGATCCCTGTGCGTCCGAGACACGACCAACCCGTCGGACCTCCGCAGGCCCGTCCAGCGCGTATCCGACGGGACGCCGCTGGAGAGCATGCCATCGTAATCGGACCAACTCGAGTAGTCGACCAGCGCCGACGTCGGCCCATCGCCGGCTGGAACGGGTTGAGTAATCCGGACGCCACGTTCTCGGAGAGCACGGACGATTGCCTCGAACCGTTCCACCTGGTTCGGATTCGCTAGGAGCGATTCGAGATCGCTCGCGACGAGGAAGGATCCACTCCCGCGAGACTGCACGGAGGCGCCGAACTCCGATGCCGTCGTCGAGCCGAAGGCGAACTCTCCGCTCAGCGAATGGTCGCGTGCGATCGCCAGAAGACCGTTGGTCGACTCGACGTGAACCCACGCACGCCCAGGTTCCGGAGGGCGGATAAACTGCCGCGCGTCGACGATGAGATACGTCCCGCGAAGCGACTCCGCAAGGGATTCTTGTTCTAGGCTTGCTTCGCGCACCGATTCGCGGAAGCTGTCGATCGTCTCCCGGGAATATGCGGCCTCGGGGAGCCAGAGGCCGATCGAACGGTCTTCCGCATGCGGAATCAGAGGAGCATAGAAGTCGATCATCATGTCGAAGAGGGCCTCGCGTTCCTGGCGATGAAGATGCGGGAGGATTGGGTGGAACGGCGGGGTCATGACGAAGCCCACGGTGCCTCGATTGTACGCCGTCACGATTTCGTGGAACGCGGACGAATCCCGTTTCAGAAGCCATGACAACGTCTGGGGCTCGATGTCGACGGACGCGGATCCCGACGCCCGCTCCACGACGGACCCCATGCGCCCGTATGCGTGGAGGACCGCGTCGGTCCAGTTCCGGCCTTCCATCCGCTCGGGACCGATTCGATGGACGACGGGTGAGTGTCGTTCCTCGAACGTTTGCGGTCGCAGTGGATCCGGCTCGCTCCACCGCACGATGTCGCCGGGCTGATACCCATGGAAATGAAAGGAGAGGGTGGACATCGGACCTCACGGTTGGAGGGTCCAGGAATCCGGA
This sequence comes from Methanobacteriota archaeon, assembly GCA_005878995.1. The sequence goes on from VBME01000143.1 coordinate 10,122, forward strand.
TTCAAGTCGGGAAAGGGAGAATCGCGTTTTTCGATCTCCGCCAACCAGGAGGCTTCGTCTCGGCTTATGCCGTCTCCGTTCGCGCGTTCGAGCATCGTGCGGAGCCGATCAAACGCCCCGACGTGCTCCTTCACCCGCGCCTCCGCGTAGTCCTTCGCGGCGACCGTCGTAATCAGGAAGGGCCAGTCCGATGCCTGCAGGAGGAGGAGCTCTCGCGCGAGCTGCGTCAGGATTCGACTCGCGATTGGACTCTTGCGCCCGCGAATCGCCCGCGAGGCCTCGATGAACGCATCTTCCGCGCGATACACTTCCTCCCAAATCCAGCGCGTGTTGTCATTCAGCCAGACCCAATGATGACCGCCCTGGCCCCACGAGCCTTCCGGGAGGCGGATCGTGGAACGCGGAGGATGCTCGGCGAGAAAGCTCGAGGCGGTTGCCGCCTCGACCTGTCCTTCGAGTTTTCGAAGCACGGCCTCCAGCCACCTCGGACCCTCGAACCACCAATGGCCAAAGAGCTCGGTGTCGAAGGGCGCGACGACGACGCCAGGATGGCCGGTGGTCTGCTGATGCTCCCGAAGTGTGTCGACGACTAGCGCGGCGAAATGGTCCGCGTGCGCGTCCGCTCGCTCCTTTGCGGCGATCGAATCGTAAGCGACCTTCTCCCCCAAGGCGAGGCGACGGTCCGTGACGCGCCAATACCGAAGGCCGTCCATCCCGCGCCTGCGATGAAATTCCAAGTAGGCGCCGTCCCCGGGATATCCGTAGTCCGCACTCCAGACCTGGACACTGGACCGCGGGTCCCGAGCAAGGACCGCCACCTTCCGCCGGCGGGACGCAGTGAGTTCATACGGTTCATTCGGAGAAAGGCCCGTTCCGTCGCGGGCTGCATCGAGTCGACGTTCCGCGACCCGGTCGTCGTAGGTTCCGATTGGCGCGCCGCCGGCGACCAGGTGCGTGTCGACGAAGAAGAACCGTAGGCCCTTTCGGACGAGGAACTCCTCGAGCCCCGGACGAGACTCAGCACGCGCCGGGCCGACGGGACGTGACCAGGCGGATCCCGGGCGATAGGCGCACTCCGGGAGCCAGATGCCCCGGGGGGGTCGACCGAATCGGCGGCGGTAGCTCTCGATGCCGATCGCAAGCTGGGCTTCGATCGATTCATCGCGTCCGAGGAGCGGGAGATAACCGTGGGTCGCGGCCGACACGACAATCTCGATTCGATCGATCTTCTGGAGCCGCGCGAACGCCGAAAGGAGGTCCTGATCGTAGGTCTCGACGAAGTCCCTCTTTGCGCGTTCGTAGAAATCGGACCAGGACTCGGCGGCGTTTCGACCGTGCCCGTCCCCCGCCGCTTCGAACTCTTGCCGATCCGCGAGCGCGCGGGCGGACCTTTCATCCAGGTACGCGACGAATCCGTCGCGGAACCGCGGAGCCACAAGCATCTCGGCGAGGACGGGCGTAATGCCGATCGTGATCGATCCCTTGCGACCTTCTTCCTCAAAGCGATCCAGGAGCCGCAGGATCGGGAGATAGCATTCGGCCGCGGCCTCGTAGAGCCATGCTTCCCCGTGCGGCCGACGGCCGTGGCCGAGGACCCAGGGTAGGTGCGTGTGGAGCACGAACAGGATGTGACCGAGCGGAGCGGGCGGCACTACAACTGCATGGAAGTCTAGGGAAAAACCCTTCGTGAGAGGTCTCCCGCCATCGAACGGCCGATGCCCGCGAATGGTCGGAGAGCCGCGAGAGCACGCGCCGGAAGAGAGTTTAAGTAAAAGTCCTGAGTCCGTCCTCGGATTTCGATGAAGATCCTGTTCGCCTCCGCCGAGGCGTATCCCCTCGCCAAGGTGGGTGGATTGGGAGACGTCGCAGGCAGCTTGCCCAAGGCGCTGAAAGCCCTCGGCCACGATGTGCGGATCGTCATGCCGCGGTACGGGATGGTCCAAGCGCCCCGGGAGGAGGTGGTCCAATTCCCCGTCCACCTGGGGGACGCGAACCACGAAGCCGGACTCCGAACCGCCCGCATCGGGCAGGTCCCGGTGTACTTGATCGAGAAGCCAGACCTGTATGATCGTCCGAAGGTCTATGAGTATGACGACGACGGGAAGCGCTTCGGATTTTTCTGCAAAGCGATCCTGGACCTCCTCCCGGCCGCGGATTTCTGGCCCGACGTGATCCACACGAACGACTGGCACTCGGCCCTAGTCCCGGCGTTCCTCCGATCGACCGCGTCGCAGGACGAACGGTTCCGCCGGATCGGAACGGTCCTTACGATCCACAATCTCCTGCATCAGGGACTGTTCCCTCGGCAGCTGTTCGATTGGCTGGGCCTGCCCGGAAGCATGTGGAACCACGAGGGGGCCGAGTTCTATGGCCAACTGAATTTCATGAAGGCCGGAATCGTGTTCGCCGACTGCGTGAACACGGTCAGCCCGACGTACGCGAAGGAAATCCAGACGCTGGAATTCGGGGAGGGCCTCGACGGACTGCTCCGCTCCTACGCCGCAAAACTTTCTGGGATCCTGAACGGCATCGACCACGACGTGTGGAATCCTGCGAAGGACCCGTTCCTGATCCAGAAATATTCAAAATCGACGTTGGAGAAGAAATCGGCGGACAAGGTCGCCCTCCAAAAGGAAGCCGGCCTGCCTCCGGACGCGAAGGCCCCCCTCATCGGATTTGTCTCGAGGGTGACGGCGCAGAAGGGGTTCGACATTTTGGTCGAGACCTTCCCGCAAATCCTGCAGATGGGAATCCAGTTCGTCCTGCTCGGCACGGGGGAGAAGAAATACGAAGATCCGGTGTCGGTGCTCGCGCGAACCCGGAGCGACCTGATCGTCTGGCTCAAGTACGACGAGGCCCTCGCGCATCGGATTTACGCCGGCTCCGATTTCTTCCTCATGCCCTCCAAGTTCGAGCCCTGTGGTCTCGGACAGATGATCAGCCTTCGATACGGCACGATTCCGATCGTCCGGTCCACGGGCGGCCTCGCCGACACCGTGGTCGATATGACGGCGGACCCTTCGACTGGTAACGGATTCGTGTTTCGCGACTACGCCCGAGAGGCCCTTCTTGGAGCCGTCCAGCGGGCCGTCGCGTTCTATCGAGCCCGTAAGGGCTGGCGGTCGATCCAGCGACGCGCGATGTCCGTCGATCTGTCATGGAAGGCATCGGCCCGCCAGTACGTCGCCTTGTACGAGAGAGCTCGTGGACCGCTGGTTGGGGCCTGAGAGGTCTTCGAGACCGTCACTCACTTCAGCTCGGCTTATCCGAGAGTTTCACCCGCTCCCGGAGGATCGCCGCGGCATCCTCCGGCATGACGGGATTGATGTAGAAGCCGGTGCCTCGTTCGAATCCCGCGGTCTCTGTGAGCCGCGGGGTGATTTCGAGATGCCAATGGTACTTCGTCTCCTTTCGGTCGCAGGGGGCCGTATGAATGTAATAGTTGAAGGGCGGGTCGTCCAGGATCCCGAACATCCGGCCCAGGGTGTCCTTCAAGATGCGGGCGAAGGGGGTCCTCTCGTCGTCCGCGATGTCCTCGAACGCCATCTCGTGGGCCTTTGGGAGGATCCAGGTCTCGAACGGGAAACGGGCCGCGTAGGGGGACAAGCAGACGAACGATTCGTTCTCAGTCACGATCCGCTTCTCTTCTTCGAGCTCCGTCTCGACGATTTCGCAGTAGAGGCAGGATCCCCCGGTCGACTCATAGAAGCGATTGAGGGCATTCACCTCCTCCATGATCCGCCGCGGCACGATCGGCGTGGCGATCAGCTGGGAGTGCGGATGGGAGATCGAGGCGCCCGCCCGCTCGCCGTGGTTCTTGAAGATCAGGATGTACTTGAACCGCTTGTCGCGGATCAGGTCGAGGTACCGCTGCTTGTACGCGGTGATGATCTCCTGGACCTGGAACTCGCTCTGCATGGACAGGTGGTGTTCGTGCTCCGGGGTCTCGACGATGATCTCGTGCGCCCCCACGCCGTTCACGCTGTGGAACAACTGGCTCACGCGGCGCTGGACCTCCCCCTCGACCTGCAGGGCGGGGTACTTGTTCGGGACGCAGCGAATCCACCACCCGGGCCCGTCCGGGACTCCGTCCTTCCGATAGGCGAGGACCTCGGGCGGGGTCCTGTGCTCGTGGCCGTAGCAGAAGGGACATTTCTCCGGATCCGTCGTCGATTTCCCGCCGCGGAAGGCGCCGGGCCGTTGCGCCCGTGCGGCCGAGAAGACGACCCATGTATCCGTGACGTAGTCCTTCCGGAGCTCTGGCATAGCGTACCTGGACGGTTCCTCGAACACGAAGGGCTTCTATTTCAGGGTTGTGCACTCGGGGGTTGCGTTCCACGGCCTCCCGTGTAACTCCGCTCGTGGAACAGAGAAGGCTCACTCCGGGCCGACCAGGAGGTTGTTGTAGAACGCCGCACGGCGGCGTCGCCCTTCAGACCCTTGCCCGCCTTGGCGTCGGGGCGACGCGCTTGGCGGGCATCGCGGCCCCAACGGCCGCGGGCCATTCAACCTGCCGGATCAGGTAGAACCTCTTCTCGAGCTCGGCGAAGAATTCGAAGATGCTATCGGCGGACGCCGATGGCCTCCATGCGGACGCGGGGTCCGGCGTGTGGACCATTCCGAAAAGAAAAGAAAGAAGGGTGGGTGGGTTTCAGAAGTCCTGCACGCATCGGCCCAGCAGGAACGTGTCGGAGACCGGTTCACCGGCGGCGTTCAGGAACGCGAGGTAGATCCACGGGTTCCCGCCGACTCCTCCTAGGGAAGGCTGCTTCTGGAACTCAATCGACATACCCGGCGGGACTAGCTCGATGCTTACCACGAGCGGCTGGTCATTCTTGTGAGGACCGCCGACCGGGTTGTCGTTGTTCCGGAAGATTACTTTCGCGTCGATTCCGGATAGGCTGAGCTCCCCGCTCAGGCTAATCGTCGAGCCCGTGTTGTCGCAGGTTCCACCCGTTATGTCGGCCCGGGCGAGCGCGGAGATCACGAAGTCCGCGTCCGCAGCGAACGGTCCTTGGACGCAGCGTCCGAGGAAGATCTCATCGGACATCGCGTTCCCGTTCGCGTCCGTGAACTGCACCCAGATGAACGGGTTGCCACCGGTCCCGCCCAGCACGGGCTGTTTCGGGATCGAGAGGCTCTCGCCTGCTGGGATCAGCACGGCCGTGGCCATCGTTTCCTCGGTGTGCATGTGCGTCCCTTTGACGTTGTTCTGGAAGATCGTCTGGACGCCAAGGCCTGCGACCGCGAGAATACCCGACAGCGTGACCGTCGGTCCGGGAGAGTTCTCGCAGGACGACGATTCCGCGTCGATATGCACGCTCACAGGCACGGGGACGTTCGCGCTCACCGATTGCACCCCGATCGCACCATCGGACGCCGAGGCGGTCGACGCCAGCGGCACGAGTGCCACCGAGAACGCCGCCAGGACGAGTCCGACCACGATCAGGCCCACATTGACTGTTCGGTTGCGGATGTTTCCTCACCTCCTAGCCCGGACGCCGACGAAGACATCGTTGATAAGTGCCTTGGGCCCAAGATGAGCACACGTGGCGGAAGAGTGCGTTACCTGTACTGCGAGAATTCGAACCACGTCCCACCATGGCCTGCTTGGCCGGAGACTTGGTCCACGTTTCTCGCGGCCCTAATTTCCCCAGAGACGGAACCGACAACGGCGACCACGGACCGCACAACCCTTATGCGGGCCTCATTCTTACCGCGACGCCGCGCTGGGTCCGTGGGGTAGCTTGGTCTATCCTTGGTGGTTCGGGACCACTAGACTCCGGTTCAAATCCGGACGGACCCACTTACAATCCGGGATAATACCGATTCCGCTCCAGGTGACACCCCTCCGCCGTCAGGTCGGCTCGATTCCGCCCGGCTAACCCCGCTTCGAATGTGGGAAAGGCCCGAGTATGGCTCAAAGCCCGCCATGCCGCCCGCGAGAAGGCGGCCGATCGTCTCGAGAAGTTCGTGATCCGTGACTGATGGATCTTGAATCCGGAGTTGGGGGGTGTCCTCCAGCGGCCACGCTGACTCCCAGAATTGAGAATGGCTCCCCAAGCCTCAAGCGCGTGACTAGCATCCGACGAGTCGGTGGACCCTCTACTACCGAGAGCAGAGATCGAGAACGATCGCCCAAAGCTGGGTAGCCTCTTCGGATTAGAAGAGGGGACATGCTACCTCGTTCGGGGGAAGCAAGCCGAGACGAGCTACCTACTCTTCCAAGCCCTCGTGGAACAGGGGACCCCCGGCCTATGTATAACGCGAATGCACCCGGATAAGGTCCGTTCGCGGTACAGTCTCGCCTCCGTTCCTGTCTGGTGGATTTCCTACGTACCAGGCGTCGAGCACTACGCCCCAAACGCGGTTGGCATTCTCGCGAAGCTTCTCGAGACATTCATCGATGAGAACTCCAGCGGCTGCGTCGTGCTCCTGGACGGCGTTGAAAACATCATGACCAACATCGGGTTCGACAAGGACTTGCTCTTCGTCGAGCACATGAACGAGTACGTCATGTCGCGGAAAGCGATCGTCCTCGTCACGGTGGATCCGGAATGTTTCAAGCCATCCGAGTTCGCGCGTCTCGAGCGCTCCCTCGAAAGCCTTGAGGAGCCGGAATTGCGCCTCGTCCTGGAGAATCCGGAGCAGTATCCTCGAACCGGAATCCGCTAGCCGACGCGGACCCATAGATGAACAAACGGCCTTGCCGCTACATGGCTCTAAGCTGACGCCTTCTCGCGTGAATGCATCCGCGCCCCAAATCGGACCCTCCCGGTCGCAAAGGGACGTTTTGTCAACGCCCTCGCGTCCGCCAACGGAAAGTTAAAGGTACATCAAAGAATCCGTTCGCGGCATGCGGGGGAGTGTACTCGGGCTACCGTTATGGCTCATCGTGGTCGTGTGCGCCGTCCCTCCCGTAGCGTACTCCCTGTCGCGGGCGGCCGGCGTCCCCGTCGAGCTGATCCTCCCGACCGCGGTGGCGATGGAGGTTGTCTTCCTGACGCAGACGGTCCAACAAACCCTGCGCCGGGCCGAGGTCCGCCGGCACTTCGGGTTTGCGCTCTGGGAGCTGCATCAGGAGATGTCCCAGCATCTCGAGACCCTCGGCGATCGGTTGGCGCTCGTCCGTCAGGGCGTCACCGGGGAGCCGAGCCCGGATGGCTTGCGCACGTGGGCCTCGTCCGTCGACGCCTTTCCCCTCGACGCGTGGGATCGGTTCCTCACGGTCGGCGGGCTGCACCGGCTCCTCGATAGCGCCCCCGACCGGGTCGCCGCGAACCTGTACCGGTACTACGACGGACTCCGACGGTTCAACGACGAGGCCGCCCTCCGGGAGCGGATGCTCGAGAAACTCTTCAACGTGACCGGCCCGGCCACGACGGGCATCTTCAAGACGGTGAAGGCGAGCGACAAACGCCTGGAATCGTGGCTCACGGAAGTGCCCTCGCGTCTCGCGGTCTTGATGCGGGACCTGCAGCACGTGCTCCGGGAGCTCGGTCACATGCCGGCTGTCATCGTCTCCGGCGACGACCGGAAGAGATTCGAAGCCCTTAGCCCGAAAGAAACCGAGGCGTACTACCGGTGGAGGGCGAAGTACGGCGATGTCCGAACGCCCGCCGACAAGGCCGACTGGGACTGGTCGGTCCCGGACGAAGTACGGTGACTCACAGGCGTCTGATTTGTTCTTGGAGTTCCTTCAAAGAGTTTAAGTATATCGCGATATATCGCGATTCTCATGCAGTCGCAAAAAGGCGCGAAATCGGTGGCCAACGGTGTTCCGGTCAACCTGGAGGGCCTCGGCAAGGAGTATGGTCACTTCACCGCCCTGAAGTCTCTCAATCTGACCGTCCCGGCGGGAACCTCGCTCGGCTTCCTGGGTCCGAACGGCGCCGGAAAGTCCACGACGATCAAGATCATGACGAACCTCATCCGGCCCTCCCGAGGTCATGCTACGTTATTCGGCATCGATGTCCGCCAAGAGCCGACCCGCGCGCTGGCACACATCGGCGCGGTCATTGAGACGCCGGAGTTCTACGGCTACCTCTCGCCGCTCGAAACTCTCGCGTATGCGGGACGCCTCCGCGGCATGTCGTCCAAGGAAATCGAACACCGCAGTGAGGCGGTCCTGAAGGAGGTCAAGTTGAACGAGTGGGCGGACCACCGGATCCAGGAGTTCTCGAAGGGGATGAAACAGCGCGTCGCCATCGCGCAGGCGCTCCTCCACGAGCCGGAACTCCTCGTCCTCGACGAGCCCACGTCGGGCTTGGACCCGAGAGGCATGGCCGAAGTCCGCGATGTGATCAAGGCGCTGAAAGGCGAGGGCCGCACGATCTTCATGAGCTCCCACCTCCTCGGCGAAGTCCAGGAGGTCTGCGACGACGTCGCACTCCTGAACCATGGAGAGCTCTTGATTCACGGCTCGGTCCGCGACCTTTCCCGGGGTTCCGACACGTCCACATTCCAGACGAGCTTTCTCCGGCCGCCAACGCCGCAAGACCTCGAGGCGCTCGCAGCGGTCCCCGGAATCGTGGAAATCAAGAACGAGGGCGATTCGACGATCGACCTCCGGATCTCCGGAGGCGAAGAGGGGCAGGCCCGCGTCCTCGAGGCGATGGTCTCCCGCGGCCTGAAGGTCATCACGTACCGGCCGCTCGGCTCGTCGCTCGAGCAGCTCTACCTCGACCGCATCCAGGAGTCGGATCGACTATGACGCCGAGCCCTCTCGCTCAAGTCATCACGGTCGCGAGTTACGAGATCCGCAAATACAT
>VBME01000144.1 GCA_005878995.1 Methanobacteriota archaeon
GAACGCGGGATTCGCGTCACGTCCGTGGTCCGCGTGCCCGGAACGTTCGAAATCCCCCTCGCGGTACGGAGACTCCTCGAACGCGCCGACGTCGACGCGGCCGTCGCGATCGGCGCGGTGATCAAGGGCGAGACGTTGCACGACGAGGCGCTCATGGCCGCCGTCCCGAAGGCGCTCCTCGACGTGCAACGGGACACGCGGAAACCGGTGGGCCTCGGAATCACGGGCCCCGGGATGACGGACGAGCAAGCGATGGCCCGCGTGGACAAAGGTGCGGAGGCCGTCGACGTCGCCTTGGCAATGCACGAGCTGCTGCGCGGATTGTGAACGGTTTTCCCCTTGAGATTCACGTCGTAAAGGTTTAATCCCGCGGCCGGTCCATGTGGGCCGGTTCGGAGCCCACGCGATGGTCGACACGACCGGTCTCGAGACGTTGCTTCGCGAG
>VBME01000146.1 GCA_005878995.1 Methanobacteriota archaeon
CGTACCCGAGGACGTGGCCGGCCTCCGTCGAGACTTCGATCGCCGGGATCACGAGGAAGCCGCCCCTCGCCGCCGCCTCCGCCACCCGGATTCCACCCACCGCGTTGTGGTCCGTGATTGCGATCCCCGCGAGGCCCATCCGCTGGGCGACCGCGACGAGTCGGCCGGGGTCGACTCGGGAGTCCGGCGAGTACTGCGTGTGATTGTGAAGGTCCAGGAGCATCGAGGAGGGCGCACAAGCGAGCCGGTTCGCTTAAGGCTTGCGCGCTGGGATTCCCGCGGAGTTTTTATCGACTACTGCCTGTATGAGGAACCGTGTCAGTCGAGGCCCGGTTCGGCCTGCTGCACGACCGCGTATTTGCGGACGGGAGAGAGTACGAGGTCCGTCGCGGCCGGCATGGGGTCCACCTGATTGTCGATCCGCATGGCGCCGCGGGCCGGGTCCACTACGACGAATGGCGGGACCGACTTTCGATTGATTCCCCTCACGGGTCGCTCGAGATCCGATTCCGATGGCGCCACACCACGTTCCCATGGCGAGGACGAGTCTACCGGGTCGGCTCGACACTCGGGAGTCGGGTCCGGGTCTTCGAAGGCGACCGACGGGTCTTGGAAGGCAAAGAAACCTGGAGCGGCATCCGGTTCGATGTGATATCTCCCGAATTTCAAGACATTGCGCGGGAGCTCGCGGTGGGATTCGGCCTTCGGACCCAAGCATTCGCAACCGCGATCGTCCTGGCGGCCGGAGCGCACTGAACGCCCTAGTGGACGCGCGTTCCCTCTTTCATTCCCTTGTCGACGGTGAGCGGGGCCCCGTCCACCGCGAGGGTCATCCGTGTTTCGCCGTCCCGACCAAGAAAGAGGATGGTGCCCCCGGGGCCCACTTGGAGTTTGTATCTCTCGAATTCCGAGAACGGCAGGACGCGCGCGCCTTTCGACCCGAGAATCTGGTCGCCCACTTCCGCGTCTTCGGGCGGGAGGACGAGTCCGACGTCCTTCGAGTCCTCGCCCGCGAGCAGCATGCCGCGGCTCTCAACGCCGCGCAGCTTTGCGGGTTCCAGGTTTGCGAGGACCGCGATTTTCCGCCCACGGAGCTGATTGGCCGTGTAGTTCTTCCGAATTCCCGCGACGATCTGCCGGTGGTCTCCCCCGAGATCGATCTGGAGGACGTACAGACTGTCCGCGTTCGGATGTTCCTGGACGTCGACGATTCGCGCGACGCGGACGTCGAAGCGGTCCATCGGATCCTCGTCCGTCTCGAGCTCGATTTTCGTGAACAGCGGCTTGCCCACGTGCAGTTCCTGGCCGTCCGGCAGATCCTCGAGGACGTCCTCCCACTTCTGGGTGTGCACGTCGGAGTCGTAACCGAGGGCATGCCACAGCCGCGAGGAGCTGAAGGGAAGGAACGGCGCCGTGATGAGGGCGAGCGAGCGGCAAACCCGCAAGGCGACGTGCAGCGCGGTCCCGCACGCCGCACGATCCTTCTTGATCAGGTCCCACGGCGCCTTCTGATCGAAGTATTGATTTCCCAGGCGAGCGAGCTGGATGGCTTCCTTCATCGCATCTTTCAGATGGACATATTCGAGGTTCTGTCCGACCTTCTTCCATTGCTGCTCGATTGCGCGGACCATCGACTTGTCCGCTGCGTCGAGGAAGCCTGCCGGCGGTGTCGCGTGATTGAAGTTCTTGTCCGCGAACGTCAGGGCACGGTGTGCGAAGTTGCCGTACACCGCGAGGAGCTCGCTGTTGTTCCGTTGGGCGAAATCCGCCCACTCGAAGTCCGTATCCTTCGTCTCGGGCATCGTGGCGAGCCCGTAGTAGCGGAGCTGGTCCGGGTCGAACCGGTCGAGGAGATCGGGCAGCCACACGCCCCGTCCTCGGCCCGCGCTCATCCGCTCCCCCGAGATGTTCAGATACTGGGTCGCCGGGACATCGTAGGGTAGGTCGAGCCCCTCGTCGTACGCCAGGAGGTAAGCGGGCCAGATAATCGTATGGAAGACGATGTTGTCTTTCCCGATGAAGTAGTAGTGCCGGGCCTTCGGATCGTACCAGAAGTCCCTCCATCCGTCGGGTGTACCGTGGCGGCGGTACCACTCCCGCGTCGCGGTGAGGTACCCCATCACGGCCTCGAACCAGACATAGATCCGCTTCGATTCGTACCCGGGGACTGGCACCTCGATGCCCCAGTCGAGGTCCCGCGTGATCGGCCGATCTTTCAGCCCCTCTCGGAGCCAGCTTCGCATGAACGTGAGCACGTGATGCCGCCAATGCTCCTTGTCCTTCGAAGCCCACTTCGTGAGGGGCTTCTGGAACGCGCTGAGTCGGAAGAAGAAGTGCTTCGTCTCCTTGGGGATCGGCGTCGTCCCGTGAATCTGGCACTTCGGATCCTTCAGCTCGAACGGATCGAGGAGCCTCCCGCAGTTTTCGCACTGGTCGCCGCGGGCGCGCGGGAACCCGCAGTGGGGGCAGGTCCCTTCCACGTACCGGTCCGGTAGGAACCGCTGGTCCGTCGTGCAGAACGGGGACGTCATGGACGCCTCGTAGACGTGCCCTTTCGCTTTGAGCGCGAGGAAGATCTCCTGCACCCACTGTTTGTGGTGTGGGTCCGCGGTGTTCCAGTAGAGGTCATACTGCACGCCGAGCTGCGCGATGTTCTTCTCGTGGAGCGCGTGGTACCGTTCCGCGATCGCGCTCGGCGGGAGGCCCTCCCGATCCGCGAGGACCGTCACCGGCGTGCCGTGCATGTCGCTGCCGCCGACCATGAGGACCTCGTCCCCCTTCATCCGGTGGTATCGGGCGAAGACGTCCGCGGGGATGAACGTCGAGACCGCGTGACCGAGGTGTCGAGGGCCCGCCGCGTACGGCCACGCCACGCACACGAGGATCTTGGTCATCCGAGCGCCAGAAGAAGGGAGCCTCCCTTAAAGGATTCGCGAGGTCGTCGGACCCATGAAGGCGGCGCGCGAACTCGGGCTTGATAATCACGCTCAATAACTTTTGACCAACACTGTGATGGGCCGAAAACCACCATCCGGCACCGTCAGTCGGAGCGGAGTCCAACGGTGGCCCAGCGCAGTACACATCATGAGATAAACTCGCGGCGCGAGATCGACAAGTTGATGGCGAAGCTGGGCACGATGCCGCAGATTCTCTGCTGGAATTGCCACAAGCTCACGCCGTTCGAGCTTGACCGATGCCAACATTGCGGTTCCGCTTTTGCGGGCAGCACGGGCGGCGCGTACAGTTCCGGCCGCGTCCCGACGTCCCGGCCCGTGTCGGCTGGAAAGCCTGGTCGGGAACGTCCGAAACGGACCCTCGCCGAGATCGTCGACGATCTCCAAGAAGTGGACGAAGAGCCGACGTCCAGCCGAGGACGGCCGCGGGAGAAGGAGCTGTCCGTCCGCCTCTATCAGTGTCCCTCGTGTGGTCGATTCGTTTCCGAGCTGGCGAACGAATGCGTCTGCGGCGTCGGCTTCTCCCCGATCTCGGAGGTGACGTTCGCGTGCCCGCAGTGCGCATCACGCGTGCCGTCCGATGTGGACGGCTGCCCCGTCTGCGGCGTCGAATTCGAACCCTGGGGCGGATCGGGCGGATACGCGTACGCTTGTCCCCGCTGCGGAGTCCATGTCGAGTCCGATGCGATCCGCTGTTCGTGCGGCGTCTGGTTCGAAGACTGACTCCCCTCCAGTTATCAGGGCCGAGAACCGTCCAACAACCGCTTTATCATTCGACTGCGTCGTTCCTTCCGTCGACGGGCCCACCCGTCGAAAGGACCCCAGCCCATGATGAAACCGAAACGCCCACGGATATCGGGCCGGAAGACGTACTACCTCGTCCTATGGTGGATGTCCCAGACTCCGTATGCAGCAATCTTCGAGAACCAAGTGGCCGCAGAGGCCGCGGCGAACGTCCGCAATGCGCTCATGGTGACGATCTCGGGCCGGGATGTGAAAGTGGACCAAGTGCTTGACTGGTACCGCCGCGACGAATCCGGCGCTCCGATGCCGGCCGAATGGCGGGACCTCGTCGGGCAAATTCACGTTCCCTGGCTCGCGAAGCCGAAGCCCGCGCTTTGATGCGTGAGCGCCGGCCGGACACCTTGGGTCGCGACGACCGTTGCCTCCGGGTGCCCCCTCCCGGTCTCTATCAATTCGGATAGGGGAACGCAAACGACTATAGCTCCAGACCACAGGCGCGGAAGGGAGGGATCATGGCCCAGTCGCAAGGCCTCGTCGCCGAGTGCCCGACATGCCAGGCGGTCGTCCCGGCCGACGCGACGGAATGCCCGCAATGCGGAGAGCAGTTCGAGCCGGAGGTCCATTCGGTGGGGGCCTCGGAGAATGCAATCGGGGTTGACGAAGACTCCGGGGACAAAGAGACGGGGCAGAAGTCGGGCCGCCGCGAGAAATTCCTCTTCTATACCGGGATCGCCCTGATCCTGTTCGGCGGTCCGGGGATCGCGTTGGGCTCGTGGCTCCACGACGTGCTGCGAATCCCCGTTGAGCAGTACACCGCTTTCGACACGTTCGGCGCGTTCAACCGGCTCGTCACCGCCGTCGGGCTCATCGTCCTCATTGTGGGTATCGTCTGTCTGATCCTCAGCTTGCGGTTCTCCCGGCCCACGGATGTTGAGAAGGACCTCAGCGCCCTCCGTGGGTCCTGAGGGGTTCGCGGATTTTCGGGGCCCCACCCCTATATCATTAAATACCGTGCAACGGATGCGAAACGAGTCGGCGGCAGGGGGCCGCCGCATGGAGTGATGGATGTCGTATTCGGGGTCTGGCGTCCGACCTTCCAACGTGCCGGTGGAGGAAGGGAAGGTCTACGAGGCCAAGATCGAGGATATCGGACGAGAAGGCGATGGACTCGCGCGGATCGCGAACTTCGTGGTCTTCGTCCCGGGGACGAAGATCGGGGACGAGGTCAAGATCAAGATCACGAAGGTCCACCGGCGCATGGCGTTCGGCGAAGTCGTCCGCGAATGATGTCGCGCCGGTGCGGGGGAGGCAGGCGAGGCCGAGCGGGCAGCCCGTAGCGGGATGTCGGCGCCAGCTTCGAAAAGCGTAAAATAAGCTCCTTATATGTTCCCGCCCCCATCGAGTCCCGAGGACGGTTCCGTGCTCCGTTCCCGACCCCTTCTCGTCGCCTTCGCCGCCTCCGCATCCCTCGCGCTGGTCCTGGCGTCTTCTGTGGCCGTCGCGCAGTCGGGAGACTCGGATGGCGACGGCGTCCCGGACGACCTCGAGAATGCAACGCAACGAAATGTCGTTGCGGTCGCGGCAGGGGACTCGTTCGACATCCAGAGCCGACTCGCGAGCGCGCCCTACGAAGATCAGTTCGAGGTGTTCTACCAAGCGGGCGCCTTCAATGTGTCGTATCGGAGAGCCGGTGCCGGCGAAACGTCCTATACTGTCGAGCTCCGGAGCCTGGTCGAGTGGGTTGACAAGAACGGGAACCACCGCATCGATGCGAACGAGACGGCGAACGCTACGGCGCTGGGATCTGCCGCGTTCGCGGGTGTCCCCGTCACGAAGACGCAGTTCGAGAACGACGATGGTGGCGTCATCAACATCCTCCGTACTCACAGCCAGACGGGGGACGTAACGCTGAACGTCACGGTCGCGGAGCGGTTCATGCGTCTCGGCGGTCGAACTCTGACGCCGATGGAGGTCAAGCTGGATCTGAGCGTAAACCGTCTCTTTGCCGTCATGAACAGGAACTTGGGCCTTGATGTGCGCATCGACACGCACGCGAACTGGGAATACACCAACCGCAGCTGGGATGACGAGAATGGCTTCGCGTCGGATGACGCGGGGATCAACGTGACCGGTGGCTCTCCGAACGCCCCCTCGAGTGTGTTCTTCTCCTGGTCCAAGTTCGCTTATGCGAATGGCCACCAGATTCCGGTCACGTTCTCGAGCTTCGCGGGGCCTGGGCCGAGCACCTCAGATATCTACCTGGCGTATCCGTACCAAATGGCGCCAACTGAGACATCGGTCAGCCTCGTTCACGACCCGGTGCTCGGCGTCGACAGCGCGGCCTATGAAGGCATCATCAGCCGCCAGCCTCCGCTCCAGGGCGACGCCCTAGTGTACGGCGTATCCCTTGCGGCGATGGCCGTCCTCATCGGGGTGACGATCGTCCTCGCAAATCGCCGACGCAAGAAGCGCGAAGAATTGGGCCGCAATCCTTAATGGCCTTTTCCTTTACAGGGCACGGTGGTCTCCATGGTGGCCATTGAGAACGTGCTCTTGGCAGCCGTGTCGGTTTTCGCTCTCGCGCTCACGGTCATCGGTGTGATCGCGGTCCGGAGGACGAAGGACGTCCATCTCGCGTTCCTCGCCGCGGCCTTCGCCGTCTTCTTCGTGAAAGGCCTGGTCCTGACGATTCTGCTCTTCATGGGCTCGATCGACCTCCGGCCGCTGTTCTTGGTGTCCGGGTCCTTTGACATCGTGATCCTGGCGTTGTTCTACGGGTTCACGCTGCGGCGCTGAGCGCTGCGTGGTCTCCATGGACAAGGAGATCCTCGCGGTCAAGACCCGGAAGGACCTGTACGACTTCGTCCGCAAGAATCCCGGGTTTCATTTGCGGGAGTTGTCCCGCGCTCTCGGCCTCTCGATCACCCTCGCGGACTACCATCTTCGGTTCCTCGAGAGACACGAGCTGATCACCTCTGCGATGGACGGAGAATACAAGCGGTTCTTCCCCCGGTCCCGCCCGGGCCAGGAGGAGGTCCGCGCCGCCCTCACGGACGGGGAAAAGCGGATCCTGGCCTACCTGCGACAGCCGGTCCCGCTCCGCGTGATCAATTTCCTGATGGAGCGAGAAGCCGGGACTCACAAGGAGATTCTCGAGCACGTGCCGGTTTCGCCGTCGACGCTGTCCCACCATCTGAAGAAAATGGAGACCGCGGGGCTCATCGACCATGCGGAGCCGCGCGAGCGCGGCTACCGCGTCCTGGACCCAAAGGCCGTCGCCCGCCTCATGACGACCTACGAGCTGGCGACGCCGGACCAGGTCGATACGTTCATCCGCGTCTGGGGCGAGTTCCGCCTCTGACCCGAATCAGAGGATCCTCACGAGTTCCGTCGCGACCCATTCGAGGAAGTCTTTGTCCGTCGGCGTGAAAGAGTTTGCCTGATCCGAATCGATGTCGATCTCCGCAATCGCCGCGCCGTCGCGCAGGATCGGGACGACGATTTCCGCACGCGTATTGATGAAACACTGCAGGTACCGCGGGTCGTCGTTCACGTCGGGGACGACGATCGTCGCCTTTTCCGTCACCGCGGCTCCGCAAATCCCTTGGCCTACCGGAATCCGCGTATGCAGGGTTGCGGAGGGCCCCGACCACGAGGCGAGGACGAGTTCCGATCCGTCGACCGTATAGATTCCGACCCACGTGAAGTGGGGGATTTTCCGGAGCTCCCGACACACGAAGTCGGTGATCGGCTTTCGTTGGCTGCCCGAGTGGATGATTTTCTCCAGGCGGGCGGCGACCTCGTCGTAGCTGACCTTCCCCTTTTCGCCGGCCATCACCTCGCCGAACTTGCCGACGCCCTTCATCGTTGCATGCCGCGCGTCGAACGGTCGCGCCCGCCATAAGACTTCCGGAATCCAGCCACAAATCCCTCCCTGCCTGTGCGGCTGGCACGCGAACTCTCTGCAAGAGCGCCGCGGCGGGTTCCGCTCCGAGCGTTGTCCGAAGAAAATGGTAAAAGCTTCATATATCGCGCGCTTCTAGCTAGAATAACAAGCATCCCTCCACAACGAGGCCGTTCCTGCTTTGTTGATCGACGAACGGCCTTGCCCCTTTTTCTTCCGTTATTTATGCGAGTTGACCCCCTCCCCCGCGACCCCGTCGAAAAGCGTTTAATAGAGTCGAGCATTTCCGGTGCGCTTAGACAAGCATCCCTCCACAACGAGGCCGTTCAGGATTCCTGGACGGCCCTTTATTTTGGGTTCAAACACGGCTCGGAAACCTTCCTCGCCGGTCGGTTCTGCCGCGTGGAATCGCGTCATCTGGGCATCGAATGAGGTCTCGGTCCGCCTCGCGGGTCGTCGCCCGGACCCGATGCGTGGCTAGGCCATCGGCGGGAATCTAATCCCGCGTGAATCGATCGCCACCTTGCGACCGTCGACCCTCAGGCGACCCTCCGCGAACAGTCGGACCGCGAGCGGGAGAAAGATGTGTTCTTGTTCCAAGATGCGCGCGGCCAGCGTCTCCTCCGTGTCACCCTCGTGGACCGGGACCGCCTTCTGAAGGATGATGGGGCCTCCGTCCACGGAGGCGTCGACGAAGTGAATCGTGCAGCCAGAGACCTTCACGCCGGCGGCGAGTGCATCCCGCTGAGCGTGGGCCCCGGGGAATGCGGGGAGCAACGATGGGTGGATGTTGATGATGCGGTTGGGAAACTCGCTCACGAAATACAGCGAGACGAGACGCATGAAGCCCGCGAAGACCACCAAGTCGACGCGTTTGTCCTTGAGGACCTTCAGGACCTCCCGCTCAAACCCCTCGCGATTTGCCCCAAACGCGCGATGATCGACGACGACCGTCGAGACGCCTGCGGTGTTCGCCCGCTCGAGTACGGGGGCCCCGGGGACATTGCACACGAGGACCGCCAGGTCGACGTCGAGGTCCCCGCGCTTCCGCGCGTCGACGAGGCTCTGGAAGTCCGTTCCCCGCCCGGAGGCGAGCACCCCGACTCGGATTCGGGCCATCGTGTCCCTCAATGTTTGAACAGCCGGATCCCGGTGAAGACCATCGCGATTCCATGCGCGTCCGCCGCGGCGATCACCTCGTCGTCGCGGATCGATCCGCCCGGCTGGGCCACGACCGCGACGCCGCCCTTCGCGAGCTCGTCGATGCCGTCTCGGAACGGGAAGTACGCGTCGCTGACCGCCACGCTCCCACGCGCCGCGCCTTTCGCCTTGTAGCACGCGAGCATGCACGCGTCCACGCGGCTCATCTGTCCCGCGCCGATGCCGACCGTCCGATCCCCCTTCACGAGGACGATCGAGTTCGACTTCACGTACCGACTCACGACGATTCCGAAGCCGATGTCGCTAAGCTGGGCGGGACTGGGCGAGGCCTTCGTCACGACCTTGAACGCCTCGGGCATCGCCTCCGGAAAGTCCGTCGTCTGCAGGAGGACGCCGCCCAAGACCCGGACCATGTCGACGCCATGATCCTTTCGAAACGGTCCGCGGGTCTGGAGGATGAGGAAGGACCCTTTCTTCTTCGCCTTGAGGATCTCGAGGGCTTGCGGCTCGTATCCCGGAGCGATCACCGCATCGAGAACGTCGCCTTTGATCGCCTTCGCCGTCGCGAGGTCGACCGAGCGGTTCAGGCCCACGACGCCGCCGTACGCCGAAACCGGGTCAGCGGCGTGAGCCGCCTCGTACGCCTCCACGAGAGTCGTCCCGAGGGCGACCCCGGAGGGGTTCGTGTGTTTGATCACGACCGCCGCGGGCCGCTCGAATTCCGTGGCGATTCGGAGGGCCGCATCGAGGTCGATCAAGTTGTTGTAGGAGAGCTCCTTCCCTTGCAGCTTGTCCGCAGTCGCCGTCGCGGCGGACGGGAACGGCTCCCGGTAGAGCGCTGCCTTCTGATAGGGGTTCTCCCCGTAGCGGAGGTCCGCAATCTTGTCATACGCGATCCGGAGTGCCGGCGGGAGGACGTACCCGTGACGCCGGGCGAGGAAATTGAAAATCGCCGCATCGTATCGGGACGTGTACTCGAACGCCTCGAGCGCGAGTTCGTTCCGGAGCTTCTCCGGGATCGTCTTCTGTTGCCGCAGCGAGCCTAGAACTTCGGCGTACCGCGCGGGTCGGACGACGACGCCGACGCGGTTCGCATTTTTTGCCGCCGCACGGATGAGCGAGACGCCACCGATATCGATGTTCTCAATCGCTTCCTCGAACCGGACGTTCGGTTTCGCAACCGTCTCCTCGAACGGATACAGGTTTGCGACGACGAGGTCGATGGCCACCGCTCCGAGGTCTTCAAGGTCCTTCTCATCGCCGCGGGGCGCAAGGATTCCCGCGAAGATTCTCGGATGGAGCGTCTTTACCCGTCCGCCCAATCCCTCTCGGAGGCCCGTATAGTCCGCGACCGTCGTCACGGGGAGGCCCGCCTCCTTCAGCGTCTTCGCGGTCCCGTCCGTCCCGATGAGCTCAAAACCGAGATCCCGGAGGCCCCGAGCAAACTCGACAAGGCCCTCCTTGTCCGAGACGCTGAGGAGCGCCCGCCGGGGGGAAACCATCCCTATTACCGAGTCGCAATGGGGAGAACCCAATTAAGGTTTCGGTGGACCGCCGGACTTGTCGCGGTCCAGGGTCGTCGCGTCACGCGGCGAGCTCCGGTCGCGGGAAGAGGCCCGCGTCTTTCACGATTTCGGGCACGATTTCCTCCCACCCGATTGGCATGACGTGGACGCCGTGGACGCCTTCGATTTTCTTCAGGGCCTTGATCGTCCGGACCGCGATGCTGACGCCCTCCGACCGCGGATTCGGCGCTCGCTCCATCCGGTCCACGATATGTTTCGGGACGACGGCACCGAGTTTCTCGACCATGAACCGCGCCATCTTCACGGACTTCAGCGGGATGACGCCCGCGAGGATGAACACCTTATCGTGGAGCCATTCTTTCCTGACGAGACGCATCCATTCCTCGAATGCGTCGACGTCGAAGACGCCCTGCGTCTGGACGAAGTCGGCGCCGGCGGTGACCTTCCCGCGAAGCTTGCCGAACGAATCCTCCTTCGATCCGCGGAATGGATCTGCGGCCGCGCCGATGAAGACCTTCGGCGCTTGCTCGACCATCTCCCCGCCCCGCAGGACGCCGGTGTCGCGAAGGGCGCGGAAGGTCGAGATCATTTCCTCGGTGCTCAGGTCGTACACCGCTTTGGCCTCCTTCTCGTTGCCAGCGGTGGGCGGGTCTCCCCATAGGCAGAGCACGTTGCGAATTCCGAGCGCCGCGGCACCGAGGAGATCCGATTGGAGGCCGATCCGATTTCGGTCGCGAGAGACCATCTGCATGATCGGCTCGACGCCTTCTTGCAACGCAATCGTCGCGGCGGCCATCGAGGAGATCCGAACGAGGGCGCGCTGGCCGTCGGTCAGGTTGCACGCATCCACGGTCCCGCGATACAGGGATGCATGCCGCCGAATTTCAGACGCGTCCACCGACGCGGGCGGCGCGATTTCCGCGGTCACCGCGAACTCGCCTGAGGCGAGGATCCGTTCGAGACGGCTGCCCGCGCGAATCGCACGGCTCGCTACCTCCGCGGGCATCGCGCGCGGGAGCGCCGCCGGACCTATCTAGCCTTCGGTCGTTTCTATGAGGAAACCGATTACCAACCGTACCGCTCGCACAGTTCGAGGGCGAGGATCATCCGATAGAATTCGCGCGCGTGAATTCCGAGCCACGGTTTGCGGAGGAGCACCGACAAGATCATTCGCGGGTTGACGGAACGCCAATCCCGCCCGGCCAGTTCCTCGCCCACGGAATTCATCAGCCGATCACTCCATCGGCGAATCCGGTCGATCATCCAGAATAGCAGGGGGTCGAGGAACGGGGATGCTTTCATCGCGCGGTCGTATGCCATCATCGCTGTCGGATCCTCCCGCTCCAACGCGGTCACGGCGACCTCACCGGCGATCCGCCCACTGAAGATTCCGGGATGAATCCCCGCCCCGTTCAGCGGGTTGGTGATGCCCCCCGCATCGCCGACAATTGCTAGGCCGGGCGCCGCGAGAGCGGTCAGGTCGTACCGCGACGGAATCGAACCCGCAATGGTCTGGGTCTTTCGGTCCACGTCGATTGCGAACTTGCGGCAAAACGCCACGGTCGCCGCGTGCGCGTCGATGTGGCCTCCAGCCCCGACGTTCACGGAATCGCCTTTCGGGAAGATCCAGGCGTAGCCGCCGTTGTACACTTGGCCGATGTAGAGGAGGAAGAACTCGGGTTCCAGGAGGGGGACGTCCTCGCGACGGAACCGATACTCGTACGCGCCGATCCGTTCAAGGCTCCGAACGAGACCGGCTTGGCGCGCGACGAAACTTGCGGGCCCGTCCGCGCCGATGACGATGCGCGTATCGATTGTCTCGCCGTTCGCCTCGACCCGCCATCCTCCGTCGTGACGGGAAATCCCGGTGACCTTGGTCGACGTGCGGAGTTCGCCGCCATCGTCCACGGCACCATCGACGAGCCAGCGGTCGAACGCCGCGCGGTCGAGCGCGTAGCCCGGGAGACGGGTGATGTAGAACCACGTTCCACTTGGCACGACGCACTTCGCGCCCGAGACGCGCTGCGCAATCCATTCGTCCCGAGGCCGCAGTCCGTTCGACGCGAGGCCGAATTCGCTCACGCCTTCCGCGCACTGGACCGGCTCTCCGACGATCCGTTTCTTTTCGAGGACGGCGGTCCGGAAACCGGCTGCGGCGATTTGCCGCGCAGCCATGCCGCCGGAGGGTCCCGCGCCCACGACGACCGCGTCGTACACTCGGTGCCGAGAGGAAGTCGCGGCTATATCGGCCTTACGCGGTCGCCTCGGTGGGGAACCGCGCCGCGAGCTCGTCGCCGTGGGCCGTCGGCCGGTACACGTACGGCGGCACGCCCCGTCGGATTGCCGGGCCGCGCTGCTTCGTCACGAGCCGGACCGCGGTGAGGACCCGAAGGCAGTTCACGGTCGTGTATTCGGAGAGGCCGAGTTCCTCGCTGATCTCCGTCGCGCTCGCATCCGGATGGCCGCGGATGAACCGGAGGACGGTGAGCGTGTTCCGGTCCAACGCCTCCGCGGTCTGCTTCTCTTCCGGTCGGGGCTCGAGCGCGAGCCGCTCGTACACCCGCTTCCCCTGCTCCGACGGCGAGACGACGACGTTGAGCAACGCGGTCTTCTCGATTTCGAGGAGGTGCTTCGCGACCGCGGCCGGCGCGATCCCCATCACAGCCGCCAGCTCCGGGATCTTTGAGTCGCGGTTCCGGTAGACTTTGTTCTCTACGACGATCGCCAGGACCTCTCGCTGACGTTCCGTGAGGAGGCGAGACCAGTCGTTAGAGTGCATCCGGGCGACCGAACGTCGGGGCCGGTCTTAAGCGTTTTCGTGGAACGCCGCCGAAGGGTCTTTGTCTGACAACATCGGCGTACGATTCTGCGGTGCGGCGTGGGGTGTCTGACACCTCGGCGACCGAGCGCTCAAGGCTTTTACGCCGAGGCCGTTTCTCGCTCCCGGTGGAATCCCAGTGGGCGAGCTGATCGATGGCAAGCGGATCGCCGACGACGTGCGCTCCGACCTGAAGCCGCGACTCGCACGTTTGTCCGCCGCCGGCGTCGTGCCGGGGCTGGCCGCGGTCCTCGTCGGAGCGGACCCCGCATCGCAGCTGTACGTGAAGATGAAGGGCAAAGCATCCGAAGAAATGGGGATGGCCCATTGGACGACCGACTTTCCGGAGGACGTTCCGGAATCGCGTCTCCTCCAAGAGATCGCCCGTCTCAACGCGGACCCGAAGGTCCATGGTATCCTCGTTCAACAGCCGCTTCCCCGACAAATCTCCGTGGAGAAGGCGGTCTCGGCCGTGAGCCCGCGCAAGGACGTGGACTGCTTTCATCCGGAGAACGTCGGCCTCGTGCTGATCGGTCGTCCTCGGTTCGCGCCGGCAACGCCCTCCGGCGTCGTCGAGCTTCTCATGCGCAGCGGGAACGATCCGAGCGGTAAGGATGTCGTGATTGTCGGCCGAAGCAACATCGTCGGGAAGCCGCTCGCGGCACTCCTGATGCAGAAAGCGCCAAAGGCGAACGCCACGGTGACGGTCGCCCACAGTGCGACGCGCGATCTCGCGGCCCACACGCGGCGCGCAGAAATCCTCATCGCGGCGATGGGCTCGCCCCGAGTTATCAAGGCGGACATGGTGCGCCCCGGTGTCGTCGTGATCGATGTCGGCATCAATCGAATTCCGGACCCGACGACGAAGAGTGGCTACCGCACCGTCGGCGACGTGGACTTCGATGGGGTCCAGGTCAAGGCGAAGGCGATTTCCCCGGTCCCGGGAGGGGTCGGCCCGATGACGATTGCGATGCTGTTGTCGAACACGGTGCTCGCGGCCGAACAGGCCTTGTCCGCAGGAGCCGAAGGTTCCGCGTAATGGATATGTCCCGGCGCGTCTTACCGTCCTCTCGGAGGGTGGCCACTTGATCACGGGCGTCCAAGATGTCTACTACGAAGTGCAGGACATGAAGCGCGCGGTCGCGTTCTATCGGGATGTACTGGGCTTGCGCGTCACGGAGGAGAGCGAAGACTGGAGCGCCTTCAACGTGGGCGGACTCCGCGTGGGACTCGACTCGACAGAAGGCAAGCCGACCCCGAAGCGGGCGATATTGACCCTGAAGACGAACGACATCCGGGCCGATGCGAAGCGCCTTCGGGACAAGGGCATCCGGTTCGCCAGCGAAATCGGCGACTACGCTTGGGGCAGCGTGGTGACCTTCGAGGACTCGGAAGGCAACTTCCTCAAGCTGATGCAGCCGCCGAAGTAAGCGAGATGGGCGAGCCTCTGATCGGGAGTTCGCGAAACTAGAAATCCCGCGCCTCGCTTCCTCACACCTGTCCCATGAACGTGCTGGTGGTCGGGGGAGGGGGCCGCGAGCATGCGATCGTCGAGGCGCTGCATCGAAGCCACGCGGACATCTTTGCGGCGATGGCGAACCAGAATCCCGGGATTCGGCGGCGATCCAAGGATGTCCTCCTTGGCGACGTGACCGCGGTCGAGCGCATCGTCTCGTGGGCGAAGGAGCGTGCGGTCGATCTCGCGGTCATCGGCCCCGAGGCGCCGCTCGAGAAGGGGATCTCGGATGCGCTTGAAGCCGCGGGGATCCCGACCGTCGGCCCGTCGCGCGAGGCAGCCCAGCTCGAAACGAACAAGGAGTTCACGCGGGAGCTCATGCGACGCGAAGAGATCCCGGGACGCCCGCAGTTTTGGGCCTTCGATGACCTCGGAGGATTCGAAGAGTTCGTGAACGACTCCGACTTCGAGTTCGTCATCAAGCCGCTCGGCCTGACGGGAGGGAAAGGCGTCCGAGTATGGGGCGACCATTTCTCGACCAAGACGGAAGCGCTCGCGTACGGTCGCGAAGTTCTTGAGAAGAAAATCGGGGGCACATCGCGGTTCTTGGTCGAGGAGAAGCTCGTCGGGGAGGAGTTCTCCCTCCAGGCGTTTTGCGACGGACGGACCCTCGTGCCGATGCCTCTCGCCCAAGACCACAAGCGCGCGTACGAAGGAGACAAAGGCCCGAACACGGGCGGTATGGGGTCGTACAGCAACGCGGACCACCTCCTGCCCTTCCTGACGAAGCTGGATTTCGATCAGGCCTTCGAGACGATGACGAGGACGATCCAAGCGATGGCCTCTCGGGGCACGCCGTTCAAAGGCATCCTGTACGGCGGCTTCATGGCGACGAACGAGGGCCCGAAACTCCTCGAGTTCAACGTGCGATTCGCGGACCCGGAGTCGATGAACGTCCTGCCGATCTGCGAGGGCGATTTCCTCGATCTCTGCGGCCGCCTCGCGGCGGGAAACCTGCCTGCCAGCGTGAAGTTCGCCCACCAGGCGACCGTGTGCAAGTACGTTGTCCCCATGGGCTACGGCTCACGTCCGAAGGCGGGGGAGCAACTCAAGGTCGACGAAGAGAGCATCCGCCGCACGGGGGCGAAGCTCTTCTTCGCGAGCGTCGACGAGAAGGGCGGGCATCTGTACACCACCACCTCGCGATCCCTCGCAGTCGTGGGAACCGCCGGGAACTTGGAGGAGGCCGAGTCGATCTCCGAGGAGGCTCTCGCGTTCGTCGCGGGGAGCTTCTACGCGCGACGCGACATCGGCAAGCCCGAAGTCGTCCAGCAAAAGGTCGAGCGGATGCGGAAGATTCGGCAAGGTCTCTGATTCCCATCGTCGGCACCGAAGTAAAGTTTATCGCCCGACCGCTGGGTCCTGTGCGCATGGAGAAAGGCACGGTACGAATCGGGTCGATCGTAATCGACGTCAACGACTTCGATCGGATGATGGCGTTTTGGCAAGCGGCGCTTCGCTACGTGCCGGGCCGGCCTCCCACTCCCGGAGACCCGTTCGTCATCCTGAAAGACCCGGCCGGAAAGGGGCCCAACGTCTCCATCGACGGGATGCCGCCCGAACGAGGCCGATTGCATCTCGACCTCTACACGGACGACCAGGCGGGGGAAGTCGAACGGTTGCTTGGCCTCGGCGCCACCCGCTACCGGCCGCGAGAGCCGGATGAGGACTTCGTCGTCCTCGAGGACCCCGAGGGCAACCTTTTCTGCGTGGTCGATACGAAGGGCCATTAGTCGGGCAACAGCCGAGGCAGCCGCTGGTTCGACGTGCTCGAATCCAGTTCCATCTCCGGAGGAAATGAAGAGAAATCTCAATCCGTCCTCGCGAGCTGCCACGCTCACCCGACTTATGACACCCATGTGGAGTCGACAAACACCACCTGACGTGTGAGAGGACCTCTGCGGGCTAACCCTCAAATAACGGGATGGGCCATCCGCGCGCCGTGAAGAATCTCGACGAGGTCATCTCGGAGATCGAGGCCCGGTTGGACGAGAAAGACGAGGTCCGGGAGCTGACGATCAAGTCCTCTCGAACGATCGCGCGGCTGAGCGGCAGCGCGATCCAAGGCATGCACCGGGGCCTGGATGTTGCCGCGCAGCTCCGCGAGATCCGCGAAGAGATTCTGAAGCTCCGGAGCCTCCTGAAAGACCACGTGGACCTGTATCACACCGGGATCGTCGAGAACGCGATGCAAGAGGCGGGTGAGGCATTCCTTGTCCAGGCGATGCTGGAGCATGAGTCACTCCCGGGTCCGAAGGAACTCGGCCTGACGGACACCGCGTATCTCTTGGGGCTCGGAGATGTCGTGGGCGAGTTGCGGCGATTCGCACTTGAGCATTTGCGGCGCGGTAACGTGACGCTGGCCTCGGCGTTCCTGGAGAAGATGGAACGGATCTTGGACGGGCTCATGCGGTTCGACTATCCGACCGCGTTGGTCGCGCTGAAGCGCAAGCAAGACGTCGCGCGGAGTTTGATCGAGAAGACCCGCGGCGAGGTCGCGGTCGCGGCGCGGAGCCAGGAACTCGCGGACAAGCTCGACGCGGTCCGCGGGAAGCTGTAGGCGACTCGTTATCAGGCTCGATTTCGGGGTCGGAATTCATTTAAAAAGCCGCAGGCATCGAATCGCCCATTCGACCCAGCGAGGCCCCGCCCTCCTGACGGATGGACGGGGAATCGAGGGGGCATCACCATGGCGGACATTCAACGAGTGCCGAGCGGGATCCCTGGACTCGACGACCTGATCGAAGGCGGATTCTGGCCCAAGTCGACGGTCGTGATCTTGGGCTCCAGCGGGACGGGCAAGTCCACGTTCGCGATTCAGTTCTTGATGGAGGGCATCGAACAAGGGGAGCAGGCGCTGTACGTGACC
>VBME01000145.1 GCA_005878995.1 Methanobacteriota archaeon
GAGATTCGCTGGAGTCGGTCGTGATCCACTGCAAGTCGAACAAGTACCTCATCATCCACGGAGGCCGGAAGGCCCTGCTCGTGTTGCGACTCCCGACGACCGCGGATCCGCTGAAGATGAAGCTCGCCGTCGAGAAGTACATCCCGCGGATTGAGGAACACCTGTGAGCTAGATCCTTCGCATCCCGCGGAGGAACCACTGGCCCACGCATTTCGTGACGTACCGGACCGTCGCGGCCGCCCCGCGATCGATTCCATCGGCCGCGGTCCGCCCCTGACCAAGCACTTGGAGGACGTCGCCCAGGCGGAGGGCCCCCGAGTCGATCGCGGTCGTGGCCCTCGCGACCTCGTCCAGGAAGTGGCTGTCGCTCCCTCCCGTCTCGCCGACCTTCCGCTCGCGGGCCAGGGCCCGGGCTCGTACGTTG
>VBME01000147.1 GCA_005878995.1 Methanobacteriota archaeon
AGTCGGGACAGGGACGGCAGCGGGTCGATCGGCGGATAGATGCCTTTGCGGTGGAGCTCCCGGTTCACCGCGATTTGTCCCTCGGTGATGTATCCGGTCAGGTCGGCAATCGGATGGGTCCAGTCGTCGTCGGGAATCGCCATGATCGGGATCTGCGTGATGGACCCGGGTCGGCCATGGATGCGTCCCGCGCGCTCGTAGATCGTCGCGAGGTCCGTGTACGTGTAGCCGGGATATCCGCGCCGGCCTGGCACTTCCTCGCGCGCGGCGCCGATTTGCCGCAGCGCCTCCGCGTAGTTCGTCATGTCCGTCAGGATCGCGAGGACGTGCATGCCCACCTCGTACGCGAGGAACTCCGCTGCGGTGAGGGCCATCCGCGGCGTGATGAGCCGCTCGACCGCGGGGTCGTCCGCGAGGTTCAGGAAGAGGACCGCCCGCTTCAGCGCGCCCGTCCGTTCGAAGTCGTCCATGAAGACACGGGCCTCCTCATGGGTGATCCCCATTGCCGCGAACACGACGCCGAACGGCTCCTGGGACCCGAGGACCTTCGACTGGCGCGCGATCTGCAAGGCGACTTCGTTGTGCGGGAGGCCGGCCCCGGAAAAGAGCGGCAGCTTCTGGCCGCGCACGAGGGTGTTGAGGCCGTCGATGGTCGAGATGCCGGTCTGGATGAACTCCGCGGGATGTTCGCGGGAGTACGGATTGATCGCGGCTCCTTGAATCTCCACGCGTTTCTCCGGGATGATCGGCGGCCCGCCGTCCGCGGGTTCCCCCGATCCCGTGAGGACGCGGCCGAGCATCTCGCGGGACACGCTGAGCTTGATCGTCTCTCCGAGGAACTTCACGCTCGACGCGCGGTCGATCCCTGCGGTCCCCTCGAACACCTGGACCACGACGACGGTCGTGGACGAATCAAGGACCTGGCCTCGCTTCCGGCGGCCATCCCCGAGTTGGACTTCGACGAGCTCGTTGTATCCCACGGGCTCCGTCTTCTCGACGAAGATCAGGGGCCCCGCGATTTCGCTGATCGTCCGGTACTCTTTCGCCATCAGCGGGCCTCCAGCTTCTTGAAATCCTCATCCATCAACGTGAGGGACTTCTCGAGCTCCTGATCGAACTGCTCCTCGTACTTCGAACGCGTGAGGAGCTCTCGCGACTTCACGCCCGCGATGTCCTTGACCGGCACATCGAGCGCGAGGGACTTCTTGCCCAGGTCGGCATATTTCTTGATCGCGGAAATCAGCTTGAACTGGCGCTCGGGGGGACAGAACGTGTCCACGGCATGGTACGCATTCTGTTGGAGGAAAATCTCCCGGATCATGCGGGCCACCTCCAGGGTGAGCTGTTGTTCCGGGGGCAAGGCGTCGGCGCCCACGAGCCGCACGATCTCCTCGAGCTCCGCCTCCTCCTGGAGCGTCCGCTGGGCCCAGGCCCGCAGCTTCGGCCACTCCTCGTTCACCTTCGTTCGGAAGTACTCTTCGAGCTGCCGCGAGTACAGGCTGTACGACGTCAGCCAGTTGATCGCCGGGAAGTGTCGGCGGGCCCGGAGCGCCGTGTCGAGGGCCCAGAACACCTTCACGATGCGGAGGGTCCCCTGAGTGACCGGTTCCGAGAAGTCCCCGCCGCTCGGAGACACGGCGCCCACGACGGAGACGGATCCCTCCCGGTCGCTCAGGGTCGTCACCCGTCCCGCGCGCTCGTAGAACTCGCTCAGCCGCGCGGACAGGTACGCCGGGAACCCTTCCTCGCCCGGCATCTCTTCGAGGCGGCTCGAGATCTCCCGCATCGCCTCGGCCCACCGCGAGGTCGAGTCGGCCATGAGGGCCACGTTGTACCCCATGTCCCGGTAGTATTCCGCGAGGGTCATGCCCGTGTATACGGACGCCTCCCGAGCGGCCACGGGCATATTGCTCGTATTCGCGATCAAGACCATCCGCTCCATGAGGGGAGCACCCGTGTACGGGTCGATGAGTTTCGGGAAGGTTGTGAGGACTTCCGTCATCTCGTTACCACGCTCGCCGCAACCGACGTAGACGACGACCTGGGCGTCGCACCACTTTGAGAGCTGCTGTTCCGAGACGGTATTGTGGAGGATCATGGGCGCTTCGCCGCCCACGAAGTTGTGCGTGCCTTCAACGGTGAGGTCGTAAACCTCCGTGACTTCTCTCCGGGTTCGGACTTCAGCAACCGTCTCGGGAACGACTTGATTCAGAGACGTATCCATCAGCAGAGCTGTACCGCTGTTTTCAATCTCTGGAACCGCCGGAGAGACGTCTCTTCCCCCCATAGGCAGCTCGTGAACGACAAGGACGGCCTCGCCGGGAGAGAGGGAGGCGGCCTCCGTCTCGTGAATCCCACCAAGATCGTAGCGGAAGAGCTTGTGAACCGGTGTAAGTCGAACCGTACTTCCCCCGGCCAATCGAACCTCTGTGATGTACTCCGTTCGTCCTCGATAGATTGCAGTGGCAGCACCTTCCCGAAGGCGGCTCCCATCAAACGTCCAGATTCGGAGAGGTTCAGCCAACCGAACGAAGTGCTCGATTCCTGTGTCCGGCTCTGCACCAAGGTGGGATTTGTAGAGCTCGTGAATCGGGATCCGGCGTCCGTCCACCAGGTAAACTGGCGTCGAACCGTCCACGCATTTCCCTGTTCCAAACCCGCCCGGGATCGCGGCGGTCCCCCCTTTCGCGATCGGGAACAGGAAGTCCATGACGCGCTGCCCCGTGATGAGCGGGACGGTCGGTATGAGCCGCTCCTTCGTCGGCCGCGGTTGTCGGACCGGCCAGTCCTGCTTCATCGTAAGGTTGCGTCCACCGTCCAGTTCGACGACGACATCATCGACTTTCATTTTCCCGGCCCGGACCCGGGCCACCTTGCCGGACATACCGGGCGGCACGAGGACGCGGTGCTCCAGGTTCTTCGCCTCCTGCACCGCTCCGAGGACCTTCCCGCCCGTGACCGTCTCGCCCTCTTCCACCGCCGGCTTGAAGTCCCACTCTTTTTCGCGACTCAGACCGGGTGCGCGAACTCCGCGAAGGATGAAATCGCCCATGACCTGCTGCAGCACGGGCAGCGGCCGTTGGACGCCATCGTAGATGTTCCCCAGGAGACCGGGACCCAGTTCCACCGTCAGCGGACGGCCCGTGTCGCCCACGGGCTCACCCGGCCGGAGGCCGGACGTTTCCTCGTACACCTGGATGACCGTCTTCTCGCCGAGGATCTGGATGACCTCGCCCATGAGCTGCTCCTCGCCGACGAGCATCACGTCGTGCATGCGCGGGCGTAGGCCGATCGCGGTCACCACGGGTCCCGCGACCCGTTGGATCGTGCCGGTCTCCTTGACTTCGGCCTTCGTCGCCTTCGCGCGCGCCGCCAGTTCGCCCACCTCACTTGAACAGGTCTACGCCGATCGCCCGCCGCACCTTCGTCCGGAGGTCTTCGTCCTCTGCCGCACCGACCGCAATCACGACGGGGCGAGCGACCGTCTCGAGCCGTCGCCGCATCGAGTGGCTCAGGCCCTTCATGTCCGCGGTGCTTAAGACCAGGATGCCCACCGCCGGGTCCTCGAGGACGTCGGCGATCTTCTTCTCGATGTCCTCCTTCGAACTCGCGACGGTGCGTCGCACGCCGACGAGCTTGAACCCCTGGACGAAATCGTCCCGGCCGACCACGGCAATCTCCATCTCACACCACCAGGAGCTCCCGAATCACATCGACGGAAAGCCCGCTCTCCTTCCCGCGGGCGATGAGCCGAATGTTCTGCACCTCGCGGTCTTTCCTCAGGATGTAGTCGAGGATTGGGAGGATCGACAGAGGATGCAGGTGGGAGTACTTCGTCGCCTCGATCAGGTGGACCTTTTCGACTTTCCGCAGGAGCGCCCCGACCCCGGTGGCCTCGACCCGCTCCAGGTCGCCCGCGATCTCGTCGTAGAAGGAATACGCGCGCAGGCGGGCCATCAGCGCGGCCTTGTCGAGCCGCACCATCTCGCCGAGTTCGGCCTCGGTCATCTCGTACCCTCCCGGAAGAAAGATGGCGCGGTCGAAGGCGGCTTTCGCGGCCCAGACCCGGAGGAGTGTCTTCAGGTTCACGATGTCAATCTCGCGTTCGATGAACTGCCGCATGAGTCGATTCGCGTCCGTCGAGGGCGGGACCGATCGGAGGAGTTCCGTGTAATAGATCCGGGAAACGCGGTCCTCCCAAGCGGCCCAGTTCTTGACCTCGGACGCCGGTCCCTCGAGGGCGTCGGCGTAGATCGTGCGGTCGAGCCGCTGGAAGGTGTCCTCGAGGGTCGGGGCCTCGGCGAGCTCGCGGAGGAACTCGGCCGGCAAGCTACCAGCGGGCACGAGGTCTTCCTCGACCTGTTCCGTGGATGCCCCGTACGTCTTCGCACGCACAATGGTCTTCACGTTCTGTAGGTCGTAGCGATCGAGATAGCGGCCGACGATCGCCCGGAGGTGTCCCTCACAGAAGTCGTAGATCTGGTTGTACGTACGGGTTAAGTTGAGGGAAGTCGCATGCTCGATCAGGTCCACCCCGGCATAGCGACCGCCGAGGGCGACCATCTCCGATTTATACTCCCGTTCACCCAAGAACCGCGCGATTTCGGGAATCTGCATCTGGAGAAGACGCGCGTAGGTGTCCGCGGGCAGAAGGGCGGCCCGTTTCGCGCGGACCCTTGCGGTGACGTACGGGTAGTTGCCCGACTCGTATGGGATTCGCTCCCGGATTTTCCGCGAGCGGTCCCGAAGGCGACCGATTGCTCCGGCCTCTTCGATGGTCACGCCTTCGACGGCCATAGGGTCTGTGCAACCTCCTTCACCGCGTCGTCCCAAACGTCTCGCAGGATCGAGTCGTACCGGAGATCGACACGCCGGGTCCCGTCTCCGCTCTCGATGACGATACCCCCCGCGCAGTCGATCGTACCCTCAAACGCCGAGCTCACGAGCTTTCGGACGACGGGCTCGTCACGCGGATTCGAGTACACTTTGCCACCAGAACGCCATTCGTCTCGGTTCGCCTCGAGGAGGCGACGAAGGAGCTCCGTGTTCTCCGGCAAGTCACCGAGGCGGGCCAAAGCGCCTGCGTACACCTTGTCGAGCGCCTCCTTCTGAGCGGCCAGGACGATTTTGCGCGACTCGAGTTCCGCACGCGCGAGGCTCTGAACCCGTTTCCGGTCCGCCTCGGCGCGCGCGCTCGCCTCCGTTTCCGCGAGGGCCTTCGCTTCCTCCGCGCGGACCTCGGCGAGTATCCGTTCCCGCTCCGTCCGTGCCGCATCAAGGATCTGCGAGGCTTCCGCTGCGCCTCGCTCGAGGATGACCTGGACGACGCTCTCGAGGCTCATGCGGGACGTCTCGCGCTCAGATGCTTCCGAACAGAAGGAAGGCGATGACGATGCCGAACACGACGATCGTCTCGGGGATCACGAGCATCGTCAAGACCCGAGCGAATAGCTCGGGCTTCTCCGCGATCGCGCCCACGGCCGCCGCTCCGATCACTTTCTCTGCCCAGGCTGTCGCAAACCCCGTCCCGAGGACGGTGAGGGCCACAGCCATCGCAACGAGCCCTTCCTGACCTGCCGTTACTGCCATGTCGGTTTCACACCTCCGTTGTTGGTCTGACGCCAAAGGGCCGGAACAACGCCCCGGTCCCATGATAGAACTTGATGAAGAACTCGACGTAGTGAAGCCGGAGCGCTTGAATGGTCCCCGAGATCGTACTCAGGAGGAAAATTAGTAAATTCGCTGCGAAGAGAATCCCGAGACCTGCGACGAGTCCCACCACGTTTCCGCTGTCAATCCAGGGGAACACGAAGAAATTGAGCGCAATCGTATTCAGGGCGAAGATCACGGCCTCTTCCGCTACCCCGATTCCCGCGAGACGCGCGTATGACACGAGGTTCGCCACGAGCCCAAAGATCTCCATGATGTGGAGCGGGCCTTCCGCGATGAGCATGACGACGACGCCGATGCCCAGGAGGTAGAGGGACGCCGTCGGAACCGGATTCTGGGCGGTGAAGCCGAGGTTCGCCATCGTGATCCCCGCCTTGGGGAACCAGCCCAGCGGACCGTTCCAGAGAGTCTGACCGAACCCGGGCCAGCGCGCCGCCCGGTCCACGACGACCGTGAAGAGTCCCGTGAGGATCAAGAACCACCCGACCTTCCCCGCGGCGTGTCTCTTGCTGTGCCGCGCTTCGTTTACGACTCCGATCAGGAAGCCGGTCCCGAGGTGCAGATACGCGACCGTGATCGACAGGACGATGAAATCGGAGACTTGGTGGAGCTTCTCTAGGAGTGGTTGGATCGGAATCTGTACACCGAGGATGTTGTCCGACCAGTTGAACGCCTCGGCCCGCGTGATATTCGCCGCGTGCGGGGCGTGAAAGGGGATTCCGAACGCTTCGGCGAAGACAAAGGTCCCGAAGACGAACGCCCAGAACCCACCCCAGATAAACGCCACGAGGAGGTTCTTCCAGAAGTCCCACGGACGGTGCTTCCACCGTCGGAACAGCCAGAGCCCGTAGACCATCCAGACGAGGCCATACCCGGCATCGCCCACCATGATGCCGAACATCGTCGGGAAGGCCAGGTAGAACACGAACGTTGGGTCCAACTCTCGATAGCTCGGCGTACCGTACATGTTGATGAGCATCTCGAACGGCTTCGCGGGCCGAGGATTCTGGAGGAGCACGGGCGGCTCCTCGGGTTCGGCCGATTCATCCTCGTCGATCGTCTCGAGCTCTGAGACGAAGACGCCGGGCACTCCCCCGATCTCCTCCCTCAGCCTCGAGAACTCCCGCTGCGGGACCCAACCCTCGACCAGGAACGTGTGGTCTGTGACGGCAAAACGAAGCGGGGCTTCGGCTTTCTCCACCACGACCTCAAGGTGAGCCTTCGCGGCGGTGAGGAATCCGGCGTACCGTTCGCGAAGCGTCGCAAGCCGGGCCTCGATTTCGTCGAGTCGTGCCGCCCAGCGAGCCTTCTCGCTCAACAGATCCGCGAGGATCTCGTGCGGATCGCCTTCCCCCTCAGGAACCGGGACGACCGTGAAGCCACGTTGCGCGAGGTACTCCTGCATCGACGCAGCCTTGTCCTTGACGACGAAGACCGCAAGGTACCCCGCAGCCGAGAACGCCTCGTACTGCGGAGTGACGGTCTCGAGCCCTTCGATGTCGTGCGGAACGCGGCCAACAAAGACTTCCAGGGTCTCGTATCCTCGGTAGTCCTCGAGGGAGAGGGGCAGCTGCGCGAGGGGGGTAATCGCATCGATCTTCTGCTGCAACTCCACGATCAAAGCCTGCGTCTTCTTCTTGGCGGCGTCTTCTTCCGAAATGTTGAGTTCGAGCGCGAGGATCTTTTGGCGGACGTCGCCGATGACTGGTTCCACGCCCTCCGCCTCGCTCTCTTTGATCTGGAGCACCGAAGCGATTGAACGGAGTTTCACGAGGACCTCCGACGCTTCCGCGGCGGTTTCGAGCGGTTTGCCGATTGCCAAGTCCTCGTCTCCTTCCTTGTGGTCGACGATATGCAGGACCTTGAGCGCGTAGAGCTCTTCCACGATAGCCTCGAGGTCGTTTCGCGGCCCAACGATTAAGGCCCGGGTCATCGGAACGGGCCTAAGCATTCAGGGCCCCTTTGAACCGCTCAATCAGCCGTTCGATCGCGTGTTCGAGATTCGTCGCGGCCTTCCCCCTCACCGAGTCTGCATCGTCGCGACCGGTGGCGAGGATGGCTTCCGTCTGGCGGGCCGTGACCGCTTCGGCCTCCTTGAGGATCTCCGCGTACCGAGTCTCGGCCTGGCGTCGCAGCGTCTCGCGGAGCTCGAATGCCTCGCGCCGCGCATCCCGCAAAATTCGGTCCCGCTCGACCAGGACGGTCTCTTTCGTACCCCGGACCTGACTCTCGGCGGCCTTGATTTTCTGGAGAGTTTCCTCCTTTCGCATGCGGGAACGTCGGGGGACAACTAGGCTCGCGTTTAAAGGTTTTCGTCTAACTGGAGCGCATCTGGCTCGCGCGAATCCAAATTCGCAGATCGATTTCATCTACCGACTTTTATATATCGAATCCGATGAACCGCAGCGGCCCGGATTCGGTTCGGAAAACTCTCGTGCGCAAACGCGATTCTAAGGAGGAAATGAGTCGTGCACAACGTATAAATAGCAATCGTTCTTTTTCGCACCTGCCCCCGGTAAAATCAGGTTTCGGATGAAAGACGAGAGGGTCCTTCGATGAGGAATTTGGAGCTCCTCGTGACCGCACTTCTGGTTGCCCTTTTCGTCCTCCCCGCGTCGCTTGCCGATGCGTCCGTCGCGCCGCCCACCGCGTCCGCGGTGCCGAGTGCAAAGTTGTCCGTGTCGGTCGGCGTCGACCCAGGGGGCAACGTCCGGTTCGCACCGGCCACGATCCTCATCCCACAAGTCAATCTCACGTTGAACGTGACGTTCTACAACAATTACACGACCCCCGGGATGAACCACACCTTCACGATCTTCAACGCGGACATGACGCTCATCGAGATCAGCACGGGAGATGTCGCCCCGGGGGCCAACGCGAGCATCGAATTCCATATCAACACGATGACGAACATCACGTACAGGAATGTCTCCTTCACCCCGGAGGCGACGGCCCAAGGCATCCGATGGTTTTGCATTCCTCATCGGCAGGCAGGGATGCTCGGCGAAATCTTGTTGGCGGGCTTTACACCCCTCGCCCCCCAAAAGGGGATCAACCTCCGAGCCTACTGGATCGGGATCATCGGGATCGCCGCAACCCTGGCCTGGACCGGGATCAGTTATTTCGTCATCAAGTCCTCGAGCCGCCACCAGAAGGGCCACCGGGAGCACATCCGGAAGGGGCTTCCATGACCGAGTTGATCCGGAGCGATGCGCCGCGGCGCAGCTCGATGGGGGCCCTCGCAATCGGCGGGCTTATCATCGGGATCATCTGGTTCAGCATCTTGACCGTCATCCTCGCGATACAAGACCTGAACGGGTTCGCGGATTCCCAGACGGACTCCTATATGGCCGTCTTCATGGGGATGGTGTTCCTCCTCCTCGCGGTCGCGATCGACGTCTATCGCAAAGAGTTCATGCCGGACGAGCTGATTCACAAGATTCGCAGGCCGAAAATCGTCTTGACGAGACCGTTCCGATGAGGTCGTCTCGATGAGCTGGGAAGACGAAGAGAAGGAGAAAGGCATGACCCGGCGCGACTGGGTCCGGTTCGGCATGGCCGCCGGCGCCCTCGGCGCCCTCGGGGGCCTCGGGGGGCTCGTGACGGGCCAACTCCTCCCGCCCCCGCTCCAGTTCACGGGCGAGATCCGGGAGACGATTCAGTACACGAAGTTCCCTCCGACGGACCCCACCGCGGACCTTTGGTGGAATCCGCGGGCCGGGACGCCGGTCAAGGTCAAGGATTTTGACAGGGAGTGGAAAGGCGCAACGGGCGTCTGGCGGGGCCTGTTCCAGAACAACCAGTGGATTCCGGGCACGGGGTATCCGTGCCTGATCATCCGGATCAAGCGGGAGTCGACGTACTTCACCGAGCCTCCGGCTTCCGCGGTGCCCGCGAAGCTCCCGGAGGGCTTCAAGCTCTACTTCGACGATCCGACGCTCGACCCGGCGAACAACGGCACGCGGATCGTCGTGCTCTTCGACCGCTGTGTGCATCTGTGCTGCTACCCCGGCTGGCACGTGATCAACAACCCGCCGCCGGACCGGGGGTACGTCGTCACTCCCCCCACCTACGCCGTGTTTGGCGAGAACCCGGTGTACTGCATCTGTCACGGCTCCCAGTACGATCCGATGCTCTTGATCGTCGAGACGAACCCGAAGAACGATGCCCTGTACGTCGGGGCCGAGCGGGTCCACGGGCCGGCGCCGCGCGCCCTCCCCGTAATCCCCGTGAAGTCCCAAGGGGGAATCCTCGTCGGTGGCCTCGCGGATCCGGCGTGGTACATCTATTGCTGAGGTGGGCGAACGTCGACGACGGGGGACATCCGGCAAGATACGGGGCGGTCGATTTTCGGCTGGATCAAGTCCCGCTTTCCCACGGTGCCGTACGCGGACCTCACACGGGTCGTCCTCGAGACGGACCAGCGGCAGGTGCCGCGAAGCCACGCCGAGAAGTACGAGCTCAAGACGATCTGGTACTGGTACCCGCTCTACTGCCTCGGCGGCATCTCGTTCGTCGCGTTCGTCATCCTGACGATCACCGGCATCCTGCTCGGCTTCTTCTACGTCCCGGACGGCCGGCTCCAGCTCGATACGGCGACCAGCCTGCCGACGAACGGCGCTTACCTGTCCATGCTCGTGATCATGAACAACGTACCGTTCGGGTTCATCATCCGGGGGATGCACCACTGGTCGGCCCATGTGATGATCGCCGCGGTCTTCCTCCATATGTGCCGCGTGTACTTCACGGGCGCCTACAAGAAACCCCGGGAGCTGAACTGGCTCCTCGGCGTGATTCTCATGCTCGTCACGATCATGTTCGGCTATTCCGGATACCTGTTGCCCGCGAACGCACTGAGCGAGGGCGCCGCGAACATCGGGATCAACATGACGCGGGCCTCTCCGGTCATCGGGGACCAGCTCGCGACGCTCCTGTTCGGGGACATCAACACCCTCTCCGGAGTCTACATCTTGCGGTGGTACTGGATCCACGTGTTCATCCTGCCCCTCGTGGGAACGGGGCTGATGGTCCTCCATATGGCGCTGGTATGGCTCCAGGGCGTCGCGGAGCCGCACTGAGGTGATCCATGGAAATCGAGCGTGTGAAGGGAAAGATCATGGAAGGGCAGCCGGGCTTCCCCCGCCAGTACGGGCCCTCGCGGTCCGACCACCAGCCCGGGATCCCGTTCTTCCCGCAAGAAACGGCCCGGGACTTCGTATTGATCTTCCTCCTCACCGCTCTCCTGTTCTTCCTCTCCGCGTTCGTCACGCCATTCCTCGGACCGGCCCGGAGCCCGCAGATCTCGGAGCTCATTGTCCCGGACTGGTATCTCCTCTTTTCCTGGGGCCTTCTGAAAGTCGCGGACGTCTTTCCTCAGTTTGTGATCGGGGCCGGCACGCCGCTCAAGACGGATTTCAACGCCGCGTTCTGGGGCGATCTGCTCAGCGGAATCCCGGTGATCTTCCTGCTGATCCTGCCCTTCATCGATCGGGGGCGGGAAGCTCGTCCCGCGAAATCGCCCGTCCGCTCCGCGTTCGGGGTCGCGTTCCTCCTGGCGTGGATCTTCACCGCCTCCCTGTACTCGATCCGGGAGGTCGTGGCGCAGCGGTGGCAGACGCCAAACGGTTCTCCGCTCATCAACGACACCGCGATGAAATGGTTCTTCGTGATCCCGCCCGTGCTCGTCGGGCTGACGTCATACATCGGCCTGCGCCGGCTCGGCTATCAGCCGATGCGGAAGTGGCTCTTCCCGTACGTAGCGGGCCTCACGGCGATCGTGGTCGTGCAGGCCGCGGGCATCTTCTTGATCCCGGGCTGGCTCGGACCCGAGGTCCGACCGTACGTGATCCAACTCGGCATCTTCCTCCTGGTCCTGATTGTCCCGATGCTCGTCGCGAGCGTCGCGGTGTTCGCCGTGCCCGAATCGCAGGCGCGGAAGTGGGTGGTCCGCTCGGGGGTCGCGGCCTTCGTCGTATTCGGAGCGCTCGTCGTGTTCTTCATGAACTCGGGCCGACCGAACCACGTCGCCTTCACATGGGTCCTGTCCGTGCTCTATCCGAACATGAACACCCTCGTGCTCATGCCGATGTTCGCCATGCTCACCGCGTACATGGGCGTCCGCCGACCGTACAGCACGTACGAGTACCTCCTGAACGAGTGCTATCAGTGCGGCAAGTGCCACACCGTGTGCCCCGTGACGAAAGTCGAGGACGACGCCCTCGGCGGCCTGAACCTCGTCTACAACACGTTCAAGAAGCAGCACGACGGCGTCCCGCTGTGGACGTGCCTCGCGTGTGATGCGTGCAGCGCGGTATGTCCGTTGGACATCCAGTACAGCGACTACATCCTCGAGGAGCGGGCGAAGGTCCACGCCCGCATGGCCGCGGACGGAGGCGGGAAGGAATGATGGAGACGGAGTACGGCCCCGGCCGGACGATCCCGCACCCGGTCATGTTCCGCGTCCTCGACAGCGAGGCCGAGGATACCACGATCCCGGAGCTCAAGGTCGAGCACAAATCCGAGTTCGCGTACTACCCCGGGTGCATCGACTACTACGACGTCGAGATGCAGTTCTCCCACATGAACTACGGCGACACGAACCACGGGATCATCTTCGACTCCTCGATCAAGCTGCTGCGGGCCGTCGGGATCCAGCCGATGATCTTGGACCGCTCCTTCATGAAGTGCTGCGGCCACGACCAGCTTTGGCAAGGCAAGGTCGACGTCTTCGAGCGGATGCGAGACTACAACACGAAGATCATCAAGATGCTCGGCGTGAAGACGTTCATCACCTCGTGTGCGGAAGGCTACCGAACCTTCAAGCTCGACTACAAGCTGGATGGCGTCCGGGTCGTGCACATCACCCAATTCCTGTATGAGCGGGGCCTGCGGATCCCGCCGCAGCCCGAGACCGCGAAGAAGATCCGCGTCGCGTTCCAGGATCCGTGCCGTTCCGGCCGACAGATGCCGCTTGACCCCGTGTATGAGGAGCCGCGCGAACTCGTGAAGCGCGTGGACAACGCGGAGCTCGTCGAGCTGAAGACGTTCCGCGCGGATGCGCAGTGTTGCGGCGTCGCGCAGATGATGTACTGTAACGACAAGACGAAAGGCCTCACGGCGTCGCGGATGGACGAGGCGTCGGACGTCGGCGCGGACTATCTCTTGGTCGCATGTCCGAAGTGCCTGACCCATTTCGGCTGCCTCCACCACGAGAACAAGTGGAAGCCCGGCGAGGAGCGTTATGCGTTCAAGGTGATGGACGTCACGCAGTTCCTGGCGGAACGGCTCCCGGGCGACTACCCGACGGGCAGCAACATCGACGCGAAGCGGAAAGAGCCGCCTCTGCCCGGGAGAAGGGGGTGATCGCTTGGCTACGGTGCCCGCGGTCGCCCCGAAGCCCTCGGCCCCGCCGAGCCCTCCGGCGGATCCGCTCGTGGCGTACTACCGAAACGTCCGCCAGATGAACCTCGCGCTGGCGAAGGAGCGGTACAAGCAAGGGTTCAAGGTCCGCACGCAGGAGTACATCCGAGGCCGCGGCACGCTCGCCATCGTGGACGAAGAGATCTGCATGGGGTGCACCCACTGCTTCGACAACTGCGCCTTCGAAGCGATCGACATGGTGGACCGGAAGTTCGCGCTGCCGGAGTATACGTACACGTCGCGCAAGGCGATCATCATCGAGGACAATTGCGTCGGCTGCGAGAAGTGCGCGATCGTATGTCCCGTCGACGCGATCACGATGGTCACGAAGCATGGGTTCGAGGTGAGGGACGGGCGGGTCGTCTCGACGACCGCCCCGCCACCGGCTCCGCGGCCTGCTGCACCTGCAGCCGTCACCCCGAGACCCGCGACGCCGCCCCCCGCGGCGCGACCCCCGCCGAGCCCACCGACTCCCTCGAAGCCCGTGGCGCCTTCGGAACCGACCGAGACGCCCTCCCCCAAGGCCCCGCCGCCGAAACCGGAACCGGAGGAAGAAGAGGCCGAGGAGTCCGCCGAGGAGTCGACCGAGGAGTCGGAGACTCTGGAGGAGGACGAGGGATGACGCAGCCCGTGACGTCCCCCACGGTGCTGAAGGCGCGCAAGGCGCCGCGGATGACGTACAAACAGGAGATCCAGACGATCAAGAACCTGCCGCGGGTGCAGCGGCTCATCGTGATCATGAAGATCGCGGGGGTCTTCCTCGTCGCGATTGGCCTCGAGGGCATCGTGACCGGGCACTACCTCTACACGCTGTTCTTCGTGCCCCTCGGCGTGTTCGTTTCGATGCTCCCGATCCGCATCCGGACGGGAGTCTGCATCGCGTGCCGATCGCCGCTGGACTCGCGCCAAGCGATCTGCCCTCGGTGCGGCGCGCCCCAGATGTAGGTCACGGCGCGACGAGCGGTTGGGCGACGTGCGCCGTGTCGATCGTCAGCTTCAGGGACCGGAGGAAGCCCATGCGCCGCATGAAGTTCGCTTCGTCCTCCCAGAGGTGAGCGAGGCGGGACGTGAACGCGGCGCCAGGAACCTTGCTCGCGATCGCGCGCACCCCTTTCGAGAGGTTGTACACCTTGGACCGGTCTTTCGGGGCTGCGAAGAACGGGAACGTGGACACGATTCCGGTCGCCCGAAGGCTCGCGTACGCGCCGGCTTTCGCGGTACTCTGATCGCCGAACGCGCGGATTTTCGCGAGGAAGTCGCCTAAGGCCTTCGCGGGGAGCCGGACCTCGCCAACGAACAGGGATCGGGCGACCGTGTCCGCGGTCTTGCGGTAGGCATCGGCAGGTGCATCGAACGGGTTCGGGACGTCCGGGCTCTTCGCCTTGAACCCGGCCATCGCGGTGTCCAGCGCCTTTTCCTTCGCGGGCAACCCGGTTCCGGTCCCGCTCATGGAGATCTGGGCGGTGAACGCCTCGGCCGCGACGGACGGCCGGAGGGTCCTCGCGGCGACCGCGTCCGTGACGTGGACCCAGTCCGGGCTCGTACTCGATCGGGTCAGCTTATCCAGCGCTACGGAGAGCTTTGCGCCGTCGTCGAACGTGTAGGTCAGCGTCTTGCGCGCGGTGGGTTTCGCCTCGAGGCGCAGGGCGAGGGCGACCGGTAGGAAAAATTCGCCGGCCAGGGGAAGGGTCGCATGGAGCAGGTCGTACGCGGTCCCGTTGTTCGCGACCTCCTCGAAGCCGACCCGCGCTCGGTGTCCGAACGGCGAGATCGTCCGTAGCGCGTTCACGTAGGCGCCGAATTCGCCCCGATACGCCCCGAACGGCGCATCGCCGTACACTCCGTCGCCCACCGCGAAATCGAGCGGGACCGTTGGCACGAAGGGGACGCGGTGCCCCTTCGCCGGGGCGGCGTCGTACAGCTGCTTCCAGGTGGCGCCGACCTGCGCAATGGCCCGATGGGCTGCCTCGGAAAACTCGATCTCCGCGTACGCGGTGAAATCGAGCTGCACCCCGCGCTGTTCCGGCACGATCCAATCGTACGTGAGGAGGGTACGGGGTCGGACGACGACGCCGAACTCGCGGGTCCGGCCGACCCCGAGCTGCGTTCGGAAGAAGTGGTAGTCCTCCGCGGAGAGCCCCAAGCTCACCGTGCTCTCCTCGCCGTTGAGCACCCGGACGAGCTTCCGGACCTCCGAATCGTCTTTCACCTTCACCGTCACAGGCGGGAGCCGGTTCAGGTCCGCGATGAGGTCCTTCGGCAGGAGCCGGTCGTCGCGGACGAAGAGGGCGCGGATCAGCGACTCGCGTATCACCTCGGAGAGGGCGGGGATTTCGACCGCCTTCTCGATGTAGTGCCAGTCCCGGAGGAGCCCCATCTCACGACCCCTTTTCCTGCTCGTACGTTCGGACAAATCGGTCCCGAGTCGGTTTGGCCCGTCGGAGCATCGCGGCGATTTCCAAGCCGACGGCCATGCCTTGTGGGGGGATCGCGCGGACCCCCGGCCACGGATACTTCGTCCAGACCTCGAGCGTCTTGCCGCCGTTGATCTTCTTTCGGGGGTCGAACACGGCTTTGACCGCGGAGATGAACGTCGTGGCGCGTCCGTGCATCTTCCGGAGGTTGAACACGAGGAACAGGCCGAGTCCCATCGGGTGGCCGTCCATCTTGAACGCAGCGTCGCCCATCCGCTTCACGAACCCGAGCGCCGTGCCGCCGGACGGCCGCGTGTCGTCCATCAGCACATACGGCACGAGCGCCGCCGTGGTCGTGTCAACGAGGTATGCCTGGACGCTGCCGTTCAGCTTGAGCCGCCTTCGGATCCTCGCCGCCGTCTCCACCGCCTCCGGAAGCCTTCCCACGGGGACGAGGTTGTACGACGTCAGGAGGCCGCGACTCAGCCGCCGGGCGCTGTAGTTGTTGTACCGCTCCCGCCACAGCTGCTCGGCGACTTCGACCGCCAGTCTCTTCCCTTTCTCCTTTGCGACGAGCCCGTCGAGTGTGCGCTCGGTGTCCGCCACGTCGTCCTTCGAACCTCGCAATCCGACCAGGGCGAGGTCGGCGGGCTCCGGGCTGTCGGGCTGCAGGGCCCGCTCGAAGACGAAGTGGTCTCGATCGGCCAGCATGGCATGGTACGGTTCCAGGCCCGAATCCACGATCGCTTTTAGGAAGCGGGCCGCTCCGGGAAGATCCGGGAACGCGTACACGAGGGCTTTCGAGGTCTCCGGCTTGGTGACGACTCGGATCGTGGCTTTCGTGATGATTCCGAGGGTGCCTTCCGCACCAAGAAAGAGCGAGGTGAGGTCCGCGAGTTGGCCTCCGGCGTCCGCATTGGGTGCCGTGGTCAGGAGTTTTCCGTCGGGCAAGACCACCTCAAGGTTCGCGATCACGTCCCGCAGGCGTCCGCCTCGGAGCCCGCCGAAGCCCGTGCTCCCGGAGTTGATCGCGCCGCCAACCGTGCTCCCGACCGCGTTCGTCGGAACGAACGGGAGCGCGAACCCCTTCGATTCGACGAAGTCCTCGAGGTCTTTCCAGGTCACACCCGCCTCGGTCGTCACGGTCCGGCCGTCCGAGTCGAGCGCGAGGACTCGGTTCATCTTCCGCATGTCGATGAGCACGCCCCCGCGGTTCGGGACGGAGCCGCCGCACCAGCCGGTGCCGCCGCCCCGAGGGGTGATCTGCAAGAGGCTTTCGTCACTCAGCTTGACGAGGGCTGCGACCTCCTCCGTGGTCTGCGGGAGGGCGACGAAGTCGGGATACAGTTTCCATTGGAGCAGGGCCACCTTCGGGAGGGACGCGAAGTCGTGGCTGTACACCATCCGGTCGAACTCGGAGCGTGCGACGCGCTCGGGCCCGAGTGTGTTCACGAGGCGCCGATACGCATAATCGAGGCTTGCCATCGCCTTCTCCGGGGGGACGGCCGCGGGTAGACGGTCACTTCGGATAAAGGTACCGCGCGGACACGATTCCCTCCATGTGCGCGGTCAGACGTTGAGGGCCTTGATGATCTGTTCCTTCAGTCGAATCACGTCGGCGCCGGAGCTGTATACGTTCATCGCTTGCGCCGCGGACACGACCTGATCGTCGCTCGCCTTGTCGACCGCGCGGGCGATGTCGAGTTTCAGTTGGAGCTCGCTCCGGCCCGTCGCGGGGACCCCGAGCGCCCCGGCGGCCTTCTCGACCCGCACCCGCGCGTCGCGGGTGTCGAGTGTCGACAGCTCCATGCTGATTTCGCGCTCCACCTCCATCCTGCCGCGGCGGAATTCCCCGAGGGCTCGGCCGAAACCGCGGAAGAGGTCCGGGATTTTTTGCGGGCCGAACAGCAGGAGCACCGCGACGATGATCAGGATGATGACCCATTCGATGCCCTCGATCTGGGCGGCCACGCTCCAGATGTCCCCAGCCGACATGCCGGCTCCCCGAGCGACCAAGGTGCCCGCTCTTATGAGGTTTTCGCACGACCCCGACGTTTCTCGATGCGGACCGCGACGACGTAGCCGAGGACGTACAAAAAGAGCATCGGGATCGACACGAGCATCATCGTGATCCCGCTCCCGTCCGGAGTGATGATCGCCCCGAACAGGAAGATCGCAATCGCCGCGATCCGCCAGTACTTCTTCCAGAAGCCCGAGTTCACGATC
Source organism: Methanobacteriota archaeon (assembly GCA_005878995.1). Next base: position 17,730 of record VBME01000147.1, read on the forward strand.
CCGAGCCAAGACAGACCGTACATCAAGACCGGGAGTTGGAACGCCAGACCGAAGGCCACGCTGAAGAGCAGGACGAAGTCGATGAAGTCGCCTCCGTAGAGGATCAAGAAGTTCGCCCCGAGGACGTTCTGCACAGAGTACAGCAGGCCGAATGTGAATGGGAGGACGACGACGAGGCACAGCGTGACGCCGGAGAGAAAGAGGACCGCAACGGGCAAGGTGATCCGGATGATGAGACGCTTCTCCGACGGCTTCAAGGCCGGCCCGATGAACTGTCCAATCTGGTACGAGATGATCGGCGAGGCCGTGACGGCCGCGAGGAAGAACGCCACCTTGAACATGACTACATACGCGTCCCATGGCGGCGAGAAGCTGCGGTTGACAGGGATCCCGTTCACGCGGTCCGGGACGAGGTAGTTCTCCATCCCGACAAAGAACTGGGTCGCGATGTTTGCGTTGTTCGTCCCGAGGGCGGGAACGAGCATCGGCACTTGCATCGATCCCAGTCGCACGGAACCGATCGCAGTCGTCAGGTTCAGCGCGAACAGGATGAGGACCACGATGACGACGATCTTGAGACGTTGGCGAAGTTCCTCGATGTGTTCGAAGAACGTCATCCGCTTCTCGCTCGCGCGGTCCGAATCTGCCGCCGTTACCGCCAAGTCAACGCGACGAAAGTGGGCTCGCCATATGGACTTTCCCAAATTACGGAACGGGGCAAGCGCGTCAAAACGAATATCGGTCTTCGGTCACCGGATCCGCCGTGTTGCTGTAGCCGCGGATCTCCCAGTAGCCGAGTTCCTCTTCCTCGGTGAAGGTGACCGCGCGGACCCACTTCGCGCTCTTGTACGCATATCGCTTTGGGACGAGGAGGCGCACCGGGCCTCCATGTTCCAGCGGCAGCGGCTTCCCGTCCCACTGATACGTCAAGAGGACGCCGGGCTCGTACAACACGTCGAGGGGATGCGACGTGGTGTAGCCGTCCCCGCACCGAAACGTTGCGAATCGGGCCGTGGGTCGGATTTGCGCGCGCTGAGCCAATTCGCGGATCGTGACGCCGACCCACTCGTTGTCGAACGTCGTCCAGCCCGTGACGCAGTGGAACGCGGACATCGTCTTCGTCGACGGCAACGCGACTAATTCGTCGAACGTAAATCGAAGGGGTTTGTCGACCGCCCCGTCCACGCGTAAGTCCCAGGCGTTCCGGTCGAACCGCGGGACGATGCCCAAGTCGAGCCTCGGCCACTTGCGGACTTCGCGCTGTCCCGGCGGGAGAGATCGCTCGGCGACCATTATGTCGAGACCATTGGGGTTCTCGAATATAAACGGTTGTGCCGGACACGCGCCCCCCATATTCCCGCCCCAAGAAACGTCGCGGTCCCGGTCGAAATTGGAGACCGAATTTCCGGGAGAAAACGGGCGAGTCGAGTGCCCCGACAAAGGTTTAATAGCCGGGCCAATTTTCCACGCAACGGCAATGGTGCTTGAGAGCTACGTGCCCGTTCTCATTTTTGCCGTCGTTGCGTTGATGTTCCCCCTCGGCACGTTCTTCGCGACGCGGTTGTTTCGGCCCGACCACCCGACGCCGCTGAAGGACCTGACCTACGAGTGCGGGGAGGTCCCCGAAGGCGAGGCGCAGATCCAGTTCCATTTTCAGTACTACATGTTCGCCCTGATTTTCGTCGTCTTCGATGTCGCGGCGGTGTTCCTCCTCCTGTGGGCGTTCGCCTGGGGCGGGCTGTTGAATTCCGCGTCGCCCGTGGCCAAGTTCTCGATCTTCCTGTTCCTGGGGATCATGTTTGTCGCCACCCAGTACGCGCTCAAGAAGGAGGAGGTCATCCAGATATGAGCACCGCGGTCGCGCGGGCGCCGCAGATCACGGGACGCCCCGTCCCGCCGTCGACTGGAAGGACCATTTCGAGAGCATCTACCACATCGAGAACTACGCGACCGGCTGCATGGTCCAGGTGAATGCGCAGATCCCCTACGACGATCCGAAGATCGCCACCCTCACGGGACTGTGGCACGCGGCGGATTTCCTCGAACGGGAGATGTGGGACTTGATGGGCGTCGAGTACACGGGCCATCCGAACCTGACGCGGATCCTGCTACCCGAAGACTTCCGATTCCACCCGCTGCGGAAGGATTTCGCCCAGGAGGTCGACCGGCAGTACATCACCCGGCGCAAGCTGCGGGGAGGCAAGTGAATGCCGGAGTTCTGGATCAACATGGGGCCGCAGCACCCGATGACCCACGGCCTCTGGAACATGAAGGTCAAAGTCGACGGCGAGACGGTCACGGACGCGAAACCGGAGATCGGATACCTCCACCGAGGGTACGAGAAGATCATGGAGGTCCGGGAGTTCCAGAAGAACGTCGTCCTCACGGACCGCCTCTGCTACGTGTCATCGATCACGTGGTCCCACGCGTACTGCCTCGCGGTCGAGAAGATGATGGGCATCGAGACGCCGGAGCGCGGTCAATGGATCCGGGTCGTGTCCCTGGAACTCCAGCGGGTCGCGTCGCATCTGATGTGGCTCGCGGCGTACGGGCCGGACCTCGGCCTCTTGACGGGCCTGCTCTGGGCGCTCCGCGAGCGGGAGCTGTTCTTGGACCTGATCCAACTCATGTCGGGCGCCCGGATGAACCAGAACTATCCCCGCGTTGGCGGCGTCCGCAACGACCTGCCGGACAACTTCGAGGCGATGTGCCGGCGGAGCATCGAGCATTTCCTGGAGAAGGTCGACAACGAGTACCAACGCGTGTTCCAAGAGTCGAAGGTCTTCCGGATGCGGACGGAAGGCGTCGGCCGGATCAGCGCCGCGGATGCGATCAACTGGGGCGTCACGGGGCCGAACCTCCGGGCCTGCGGGGTCGATGTCGACCTGCGGCGCCTCGACCCGTACGAGACCTACGAGGAGATCGACTTCGAGCCGCAAGTGTGGCACGACGGCGGCGCCGGCGACTCGTATGCGCGGTTCATCTGCCGTTTCAACGAGCTGCGGGAATCGTGTCAGATCATCCTCCAGGCCCTCGAGAAGATGCCCAAGAGCGGGCCGTACCGGGTGAAGGCCCCGCGGCGCGCCGAGGGCGAGGGCTACGCGAAGACGGAGGACTCCCGGGGCGAGGCCCTCTTCTATGTGATTGGTGACGGAGACGACCGGCCGTACCGCGTCAAGATCCGGAGCCCCGTCTTCTGCACGATGGCCGCGACGCCGCTCATGCTGCGCGGCAACAAACTCGCGGACTCCGTTGCGATCCTCGGGTCCGTGGACGTGTGCGTCGGGGAGATGGACAAGTGAGTGCGCCCCTCGTCCCGAATCTGTTCAACGTGTGCGAGGTTCTCACCCTTGCCATCGTCTGGATCGTCGACCAGATCCTGTACGGGCTCGCGTCGGTCATCCCACCGTTGACCGGATTGGCGCAGTGGTTTGACCCGGCATACCGCGACCGGCTTCATCTCACGCCGCTCGCCTCGGAGCCGTTGATCATCGTCATCACGTGGCTCATCGCGGTGACGGTCATCGTGATCTGGGCGACGCTGTTCAACCTCCT
>VBME01000161.1 GCA_005878995.1 Methanobacteriota archaeon
CACCGGAACATAATCGATTTCTCCGCCTGCACGCGGACGATGTTGTACCGGACCGCGCCGATGCCAATGGTCTCCGCGATCTCCCGCTTCTTTGCCTCCGAGAGGTCCTCCCGCCGTTTCGCGACCTCCGCGTATGCACGCTCTATCGCTTCGTCGATCAGGTCGTCCAGGTAGACGCCGCGTCCCTTGCGGGTCGACATCCGGCCCTCCGGGAGGTTCACAAAGGCGTAGAAGATCGTCTCCGGCTCCCACTCGACGCCCATGAGCTTGAGCGCCGCCTTCAACCGCAGGAACGAGAGCTTGTGGTCTTCCCCGATCAGGTCGATCGCGATGTCGCACCGGCCCATCTTGTTCAGGTGATACGCGATGTCGCGCGTCGTGTAAAGGGAGGTCCCGTCGCGGCGGACGAAGAGATATTTCGCGGCGTCCCCTTCGAGGCCGAACTCGCTCAGATCGATGTAGCGCGCTCCGTCCTCCTCCTTGGAGAGAGGCATCAGCCGCTCGATGACTCGCTGGACGCTCCCGTCGAGGATCGCGTCGCTCTCCCAGAAGAAGGAGTCGAAGCCGACGTTCACGCGGCGCAGCGTTTCCAGGACGCTCGCCAGGACCGTCTCCCCGACTTTGCGGATATCTTTCGTGAGCTGGACGTCGCCCCTCTCGAAGCGCTGGGTGAGCCGCTCGACTTCCTGCTTCAGGGCCTCGTCGGCCTCGAGCTGCGCGCTCGCCTTCTGGTACAGCTTCACGTAGCGGTACTCAACCGGCTCGTTCGGATCGGACGAATCCGCGGGCAGATGGGTGACGGCCCAGTAAAGCAGGACCATCTGCCGGCCGATGTCGTTCACGAGGTATTCGCTCGTGACCGGGTAGCCCGCGATCCGCATCAGGCGGACCAGGGCGTCGCCGACGAACGGATTACGCGCCCGTCCCACGTTCAACGGTCCCGTCGGGTTCGCGCTCGTGTGCTCGAGCAACACCCGCTCCTTCCGGGGTGGTGAGGTCCCGTACGACTCGCTCGCCGAGCGGGCCGACGCCAGGACGTGTTCCGCGAAGGCGCCGGGTTCGACTGAGAAGTTGACGTAGGGGCCGTCGGCCTTGAGCGCGCGATAGGGCGGGACGACCGGCACGCGGGCTGCGCGCGTCGCGATGGACGCGGGCGATGCCTTCAATTCAGCGGCCCACCCGTGCGCGGCGAGCGCGAACAGGCCGCGGTCCTCGGGGGCTTCCTGAAGGATCCCCGGTCGGCTCACGCCCAAGCTGGACTCGATCGAGTGGCGGATCCGCTCCGCTTGTTCGCGAAGATCCGCCCAGGGGTCGTGCCCCATCACGTCACCCGATACCGGAGGATCGCCGCGACGCCTCCGAACGCGCGCAGGAGGAGTTGGCCCTCCTCGGAATCTTTCGAGATGAGTTCCACGGAGGTGCCCATGCCCTCGGCGGTCGCGCTGAGGTCCTCGATCAAGTCCCGGTTCTCGACGACGGTTAGCGCACCCCCGTCCTTCGGGCACGTCGGGAGTTCGCCGTCCTCGGAGACCGTCTTCTCGCCTTCCCAGTCCCCGTTCGCGCAGCGGAGCTTAAGGCGGGATTTCCGAAGGCCTTCCGAGATCAGGAGCGTCTCGACCGCGCCCAGCTGAAGGGCATGCCGGACTTGGTCCTCCCCGTACGCGGCGAGGCCGCCGTCCGCCTTGCGGATCTCCTCCATCAAGCGCTGGACGAGCGATTTCTCCCGCATCAGGTCCAAACCGCTCAAGATCTCCCGCGACTTCTCGACGAGCTCGCGAAGCCCGTACTCGTCCGTGTATCCGGTGTCCAAGAAGGTGGGGAGGACCTTTTTCTTCAGTTCATGGTGGACATAGTCCCCGGTCGCGAATTCTTCCTTCGAGTACCCCGGGCCGCCGATGAGGATCCCGCTCAGGTCCGGTTGGCTGAGAAACGCTTCCGTAAGCAGGTCTCCGATCTTCTTGTACCATTCGTGGACCGCGATGTCGTGGCCCCGTTCGAAGCGCCGCGCGCTCTGCCCGCCCATCCGGTGCTTCGACGGGACCTGCGACTGGAGGTTCTTGATCACCTCGATCCGTTTGCCGCGCAACATGCCCAGAGTCGCCTCGCTCCAGTCGATCACGAGGAGCCCGTAGAGGTCCTTCTCCGTGAGCATCTCGTGGAGGGGCGCCGTGTAGAATTTCGAGTCGCAGCGGTACAGGAACGATGCGACCGGCTCGGGCGGTTCGAGGACGAACGCGACCATTTCCGTCTGGTCCGCGCCGATCTGCTTGTGTCCCGTGAAGACGACGAGGCCGTTCGGTGGCGGCATCCGGTACGATTTGAGCCGCTGCATCGACGACTCGATCGCCTGCGTCACGTGCTTCCGAGTGCTCGCGCTCTTGATGTTCGACGACTGCGACAACTCGCCCCGCAGGTAGTTCGTCACGTCGGAGATCGGCCGGCCCGGCGGGACGTAGACGCTGACCAGTTCCGTGCCCCGGCCTACCGCTTCTTCGACGTGCTCGAGGGCCCGTCGGAACTTGTACTTGTCCATCCCGGACATTTCGCTCATAGTTCGCACCACACAGTTATTTATCGTTCATTACCTTTTGCGTCGAGACTGCATCCGCATGGAGAAAGTTGTCGTCTCGCTCGGCGGTTCGGTGCTCGTTCCGGCCGAGGACGACGCGCGCCATCTCCGCGATCTTGCGCGGTTGTTGCGCGACCTATCCGCCCGCGTCAAGCTCTTCGTCGTCACGGGCGGCGGCCGAATTGCTCGGTACTACATCGAGACCGGCCGGACGCTCGGGATCGGCGAGAGGACCCTGGACGAATTCGGGATTGCGGTCACGCGGCTCAACGCGCGCCTCCTCGCGGGAGCCCTTGATGGACGTGCGAACCGCGAGCCGGCGACCTCCTATTCGCAGGCGGCGAAGCTCGCGCGTCGCTTTCCGATCGTCCTCATGGCGGGCACGCGGCCGGGCCACACGACGGACCGTGTGAGCGCATCGCTGGCTCGATTCGTGCACGCCGCCCGCATCGTGAACGCGACATCGGTGGCGGGCGTATTCACCGCGGACCCGAACAAGGATCCCAAAGCGCGTCTCCTCAAGCGGATCCGCTTTGAAGACCTGGTCCGACTCGCGGGGAGCGGTCATTCGGCCGCCGGGCCGAGCATCGTGTTCGACCCGGTTGCGGCCCAGCTCCTCGTGCGGGACCGGACGCCGCTGAGCGTCGTCCACGGACGCGACCGGGAGGCGTTACGGGCGGCCATCCTCGGCGAGCCGTTTCATGGGACGCTCGTGGCCGACTGATTGGGCGGGAAAACGCGTGAAACGCCAAACGTGGTACGAGCTCGTCGCGACGGTTGCGCTGGCCATCGGTGGCGTGGCCGGGATCCTCGCCGCGGTCGGGGCCGCCCTCATCCAACCGCTGAGTACCGCGGCGGCGGCCCTATGTGCAATCCTGTTTCTCGTCCCCGGTCTGTACATCTTGGGATACGCGCGGGGTCTCCGGGCACGCGACGTCGCCCTCGCACACACCGCAACGTTCGCCATCTCTCGCGGCGCCTTCGATCTGCAGGACCTCGCCTCGGAACTCTCCGTGTCGAAGGACGATGCCGAGAAGATCCTGGAGACGGCGGTCCGAGAAGGCCACCTCCGCGGACGCTTCGACGACCGGGGTCGATTCATCACGGAGGCAAGCGTCGCCGCGGAACCGGATGGCGCCCGTCCATGACGTTCCGCGGGTTCATCGCGGTGGACATCCCGCCGTCGCCCCCACTCACGGCCCTCGCCGACGAGCTGAGGCGGGCCAGCCCCTCGCTCAAGGTCGTCGGCCCGGACCAGCTCCACCTGACCCTGAAGTTCCTCGGAGAAACGGAGGAGGGACTCGTCCCGGAGATCGTCACCGCGATACGAGAAGCGTGCGTGGGCGTGGAACCCTTCGAAGTTACGGTTCACGGGACGGGCGGGTTCCCATCCCTTTCGCGGATGAGCGTCGTCTGGGTCGGAGTGGAAGGCGCGGAGCCGCTCGCGCGGATTGCGGGTGCGCTCGAGACCTCCCTGGAACCGCTCGGCTTCCCGCCGGAACGACGCGACTGGAAAGCCCACGTCACGCTGGCTCGCGTGAAGGGCCATCGGGACCTCGATCGGGTCCGCCAGATTCTGACAAGTCGGCGGGACGACCGTTTCGCGTCGCACCGGGTCGACCGCATCTACCTCAAGAAGAGCGTCCTGACCCCGCAGGGGGCCCAGTACTCGGTCGTGGAGAGCGTTTCGCTGGTCGGATGAAACGCCCCTCGAGACCTATGTTTCCTTCCGATCCGCGAGGAGCTTGAGCTGGTCCCACTCGATCGTATGCTTCAGCCGGTACTTCTGGAGGACGCGGCTCAGTTGCTCCGTCACGCGGGCGACCTCGATCGTCTTTCCGCGCCCGTACACGTAGAATTCGACCTGGTTCGAAATCGGGAAGATCATCCGCATCACCGCGTCCCGGTTGTACCCTTCGGGCTTCCGATTGCTTCGCAGGTCCCGGAGGTTCTCCTCGAGGAGGACGTCGAGGCTCTCCGCGTCCTCCGGCATCTGCTGGGTCTCTTCCAGGAATTTCAGGAATAGGGGGCGGAACGCGGGGGCGAGGTTCTTCCATTTCACCTTCTTGTCGAACTTGATGTGACCGCTCCGGCTTCGCATTGGAATGTTCCCATGATTCACGTTCTATATAACGGTGTCCGGCTCGCCGCGATGGAATCGGGCGACCCGCGTCAGCCTTAAGTCGGCCGCCTCCATGGCGCGCGCGTGCGGACGGCCCTCACGATCGCAGGGAGCGACTCCGGCGGTGGGGCTGGGATCCAGGCGGACCTCAAGTCGTTCGCGTCCGTTGGCGTTCACGGGACCTCGGTCATCACGTGCGTGACGGCCCAGAACACGCGGACCGTCGGCTCCATTTTCCCGATTCCGACGGCGGAGATCCGGAAGCAGCTCCACGCGGTCTTGGGGGACTTCGACGTGCGCGCGGCGAAGACCGGCATGCTCTTCTCCGCGGCGATCGTGCGGACGGTCGCCGACGAACTCCGGCGCACGCGGTTCCCGGTCGTCGTCGACCCCGTGATGGTCGCCACAGTCGGCGCGCGGCTGGAGCAAGACGACTTCCGCGGGGCTCTCGTGGACCACCTCTTAGAGCGAGCGACGCTCGTCACGCCGAACCGCCAGGAGGCCGAGCGGCTCTCCGGACTTCGAATCGCGACCGTGGAGGACATGGATGCCGCGGCACGGGCGATCGGGGACCTCGGCCCGAAAGCCGTCCTCCTGAAGGGGGGGCACATGCAGGGCCCGCTCGTGGACGTGTTCTACGACGGCGAACGGATCCGCCACCTGCGCGGCCGACGACTGCATAAGGAACTGCACGGGGCGGGTTGCACCCTCGCCGCCTCGACGGCCGCCTACCTGGCACTCGGCCAGCCGCTCCTTCGGGCGGTGGAGTCCGCACGCCGGAAGGTGGCCCTCGGATTCAGGTTATCGTACCGCGCGGGCCAAGGCGTAGAAATCATCGACTCCCACGCGGCGCCTTCGCGCTAATGAGTCGAAGCGCTGTCAGGCGAAAATGGCCCCGCAAGCCGCGGCACGTCCTCGAGTCCTGGCGGATGGGTCCCCCGCCCTCACCGCGGGGGCTCAGCTACCGGGTGGGCGGAGTGGAGGCTGTGGCGGCCCCATGGGGGGCTGTAGTGGGGGCGGCATCATCCGCATCGCCGCCTTCTTCTTCCGTCGAGAGCGGACGATCAGGAGAACCGCGACGATATCCGAAACTCGGTGCGCTGGGATTCGTGTACTCCGACTATCCCGAGGCGGGCATCGTGTATACGTCGATGTCCGAGCCTTGCGTGACCTGAATGGAAAACTGAAACGAATCCTGCGAGCCGAGGGTCACCCGGTACGCCCGCCATTCGGACGCGGCGATCGTGACGGTCTCCGAGATCACACCCGAAATCGGGACCTCTGTCTGCGCCGAGGCGGAGGGCATAAGAAAGAGGGCGGCCCAGGAGAGGGCAAGCAACAAAGTCGCACGTCTTGACATGGCATCTCCCTCCATTGATTTCGGAGAACGCGACGAGCCACTTAATCCTACTGACCCCCGCCCGAGCCGCGTGGGCAACAAAGAGGACAGATGTCAACTCCTTCGTCCTACCGCGCCACCCCGGTTCCGACTTGGCATCCATCTCCGTGAGCGGCCTATTATCAAAGCGAGAAAGACCTCCCACAAACTTCAAGTAGAGTGACCAAAATCCGACTCGGGAGCAGCAATACACCCATCGCAGCCTCTCGCCACCGTCGATTCGGAGTGGAGGGGAGGCCGACGACGGGCCGATGGACGGGTCACATTCGTGGAGACGGGGATGAGATTGAGTCGCAAGACGGTCGCGGGCGAGAAACCGTCCGAACCGCAATCCCTGGGTCGTTGATGTCATGCGGATTGCCCTGTTCACGGACAGCTATCTCCCGACCGTCGACGGCGTCGTGACGTCCGTCCTGTCGACGCGCCGCCAACTCGAGGCGCACGGCCACGAGGTCGTCGTCTTCGCGCCGGAGGACCCGCGGCGCCGGGGGATGCGCGAGGCCGGGACGATCTACGTTCGCGCGAAGGAGTTCCGACATTATCCGGGTTACCGGCTCGCGATGTTCCCCGGTCGGGAGACGGACTTGATCAAAGACTTGGGGATCGACGTGATCCACATCCACGGTGTCGGGTTCGTCGGGATCAAGGGGATCCTGGCGTCCTGGCAGGCGAAGGTCCCGCGCGTGTCGACGTTCCACACGATGATCCACGACCTCCTCCCATTCTACTCGCCGTTCGGGCTGAACCTCCACCTCCTCGAGCGAGGCCTGCGGTTCTACCTCCGCGTGTTCCTGCGGAAGACCAAGGGCGTCGTCGTCCCGAGCCGCGCGGTCCTCGAGGAAATCCTCGCCCTCTCCCCGGCCGCGAAAATCGCGGACGTCATCCCCACGGGCGTGGACCCCGAGCGGTTCCACCCCGGAAACCCGGGCCAGGGGATCCGGACGAAGTGGGGCCTGAACGGGCACGACGTCCTCCTCCACGTCGGCCGCGTCGCGCCGGAGAAGAATCTCACGACCCTCATCCATGCGTTCCCCAAAGTCCTGGAAGCGAACCCGGACACGAAGTTCCTCATCGTCGGCACGGGGCCGTACATTGAGAAATACTACGATCTGGTGAGGCACCTGGGCCTTTCCGGCGACGTGATCTTCACGGGGTTCGTCCCGGATGCGGACCTGCCGAAGTACTACGACGCGGCGGACGCATTCGCCATCGCATCGAAGTTCGAGACGCAGGGACTCGTCGTGCTGGAAGCGCTTGCCTCCGGCCGGCCCGTCGCGGGTGCGAACTACCGGGCGATCCCGGAATTCGTCCGGGAGGGCGTGAACGGTGCGCTGTTCGAACCGAACGATGTGCGCGGTTGCGCGGCCGCGGTCCTCCGCTGCCTACGGAAATCCGACGAGATGGCGGAGGCCGCGCGGGAGACCGCCCTCCAGTATTCCGTCGAGCGATGTACCCGTCGACTCGAACGGGTCTACGAGCGGCTCATCGCCTCGTGAGGGCCCATGGTCGAGCCCCTCGAGGCTCGCGCCGCCGTCCCTCATTCTCCGCCGCCCCGTGTTTCGGTCATCGTGCCGACGTGGAACGAGGGGAAGTGGTTGCCGACCCTCCTCGACGCGCTGCGCGCCCAGACCGTCCCGCCATCCGAGATCGTCGTGGCGGATTCGGGAAGTTCGGACGAGACCCTGAGCATCGCTCGGTCCGCGGGCGCCATATTGACCGAGGGGGAGCGCCGAGGGCCGGGAGAAGGCCGCAACCGAGGCGCCCGGGTCTCGAGCGGCGAGATCCTCGTGTTCGTCGACGCCGACTGTGTCCCCCCACGGAACCTGATTGCGTCCGTTGTGCTTGCGCTCGCGGATCCGACGGTCGTGGGCGGCGCCACAGGCTTCGTCCCGGCGGACGGGCGAGCGCTCGAACGGCTCCTCTTTCGTCTCGCGAATGGCTACCAGCGGGCGATGACCCTCTGGGGGCTCCCCCACAACGCCGGCTACTGTTTCTTCTTCCGAAAGGCGGCCTTCGAACGACTCCGAGGGATCCGGGAGGACATGCTCCTGAACGAGACCCACGATCTCGCGATGCGGTCCCGCGCCCTCGGGCGGTTCGTGATCCTCCCGGTTGCGGTGGAGACCTCAATGCGGCGTTTCCGGGCGTACGGGTATTTCCGGACCGTCTTGAAGGAGTACATCGCGTCGACA
>VBME01000162.1 GCA_005878995.1 Methanobacteriota archaeon
GCGATGAACGCGCCGACCATCGGCACGACGGGCACCACGCGGTTCATCAGGATCACCCGTTCGTCCCGCACGATCAAGAAGCTCGTCCATCTCTGCATCGCCCGCTCGAGCCAGCGCGGCATCCTCCGTCGGTGGACCACCCACCGTCGGACCGCCCCGTACAGCGCGCTGGTGCCGAGGACGTCGCCGGCAATCGCAACCGCGAGGAGGAGGACCGCCCACACGGTCGGATCCATGACGCC
>VBME01000163.1 GCA_005878995.1 Methanobacteriota archaeon
ATCCTGGGGCTGGTCGGGGAGAGCGGCTGCGGCAAGACGACGACGGGCCGTCTCGTGGCGCGGCTCGAGACCCCCACGGAAGGTCGGATCCTCTTCCAGGGCGTCGACCTCGCATCTCTGAGCCCTCGCGAGTTGTTCCGATTCCGCCGCGACCTGCAGATGATCTTTCAGGATCCGTACGAATCCCTCAACCCCCGCCACAGCGTCTTGCGTGCGATTTCGGAACCGCTCCTCATCCACCGAATCGTGAGCACCCGCGAGCAGCGGGAGGACTTGGTGATCCGGGCTCTCGAAGATTCGGGCCTGAGACCGGGACAAGATTTCCTCGAACGGTTCCCGCACGAGCTGTCGGGGGGCCAGCGGCAGCGGGCGGCCATCGCCCGGGCGATCGTCCTGAATCCCAAGGTGATCATCGCGGACGAGCCGGTCTCCATGCTCGACGTCTCGATTCGCGCGGGCGTCATGAACCTCATGCTCGACCTGCGCGCGAAATATCAGATGCCGTACGTGTTCATCACCCACGACATCGCGGTGGCCCGATACATGGCGGATCGGATCGCCGTCATGTACCTCGGCCGGATCGTCGAGGAAGCTCCCACGGAAGAGGTCATCGCGCATCCGACCCACCCGTACACCCGCGCGCTGCTCTCCGCCGTGCCCGTGCCGGACCCCGCACACGAATATTCGGCGGTGCCGATCAAGGGGGAACTTCCAAGTCCGATCGACCTCCCGAGTGGATGTCGCTTCCGGACCCGTTGCCTCTTCGCGAAGGAGATCTGCGCGACCACGGTTCCTCCGAGGATTGAGGTCGCGCCCGGCCATATCGCGGAGTGCCACTTCGCGACCGATATCTACTCGGGCGCCCTCGTCGAGCCGCCAATGGCACCGGAGGTTCCGACCCTCGAAAGCCTCCCCGCGACCCCGGCGGAGGACCTGTGAACCGGGCGGACCGCGGCGCATCGGGTGAGTGGCCGTTCGCAGCGGTGTTGGCAGCCTCCGTCGCAGTCCTCGTAGTGTTCATGGGCCTCTCCGTTGCGAACTTCGTGTCCGTGTCCCAGGTCCACGCCTCGGCGAGCGTCGAGGCGACCTCGTCCGTCGGATATCTCGGGCTTGCCTCGGACGGGACGCTCCCGAACAATGGCACGGCTCGTGCCTGGGTCAACGTCACGGTTCTCAATCCAGGTCCGAAAGCCCTCGTGTTCGACACGGTAATCTACAAACTGTGGATCGAGGACCTTCCGCACGAAGCGGGCTTCGCGGTCCCTCGGACGGACGTGCCCGTGCCGAACGCGAACGGCACGGGGGTGCGATGGCTCTTCACTGCGTACTCCGGGTCGAATACGTCCAGCGCCGTCGTCGTTCCTGCGTTCGGCAAAGGGACGGTTCCGCTCCGCTTGGACCTACGGGAACAGATCGACCTCCGAGCCTTCGTGGCGGTCCAGAACATCACGGGCTTCGCGGTGTCGAAAGGCGCCTCGGCCACCGCGGTCCCATGGGAGCTCTTCATCCTGACGAGCCTGTGGATCGACGGCGTGCCGCAGCCGACGTCACCGACGGCTCCCATTTACCAGATTGCTGTCGGGCGACTCGTGCTTCAACAGGGGACGGACTTTGAACATTGATTGGTCGGCGCAATTCCGCCGCGTCCTGAGGATCCTGCGCATCTCACTCGTGCCCGCGCTTGCCCTCGGATACACCGCGTTCTACTCGATCTATCCGTCGGCCACGTTCCCGGTCTCGAGCGATGCCTCGTTCGGCTGGATCCTCCTCGTGCTCTTCGCTGCGAGCATCGCCGGTGGGATCCAGGCGGAATATCTGCAGGAGGCACTCGTTGCGGGGGTGGCTGCCCTCCCACTCGGGTTCGCGTTGGCCGTCCTCTTGGCCTTCACCCCCGGTCTCGCTGGGCTCTATCTCCTCGAACCGAGCGCGGTCCCGTTCTTCATCGCCCACTTCGCGATCCTCGTGCTCGTGCTCTCTTTTCCCGTGAACCTCCTCGGAGCCGTGATCGGCCAGCTCATCCGCGATCGATTTCGGGCGAGTCGGGCGCCCAACCGCCTCTCCCGCTGACCGTCGGGGCGCAAGGACTTTAACGACCTGACGAATCGTGCCCGCCGTGCTCATTGCGGTGACCGGGACGCCGGGAACGGGGAAGACGTCCGCGTGCGAGGTCCTGGCCCGCCGCGGATACACAGTCGTCGATCTCGACGAGGTCGCCCGGCGGGACGGTTTCGTCACAGGCCGCGACGCGGTCCGCCAGACCGATGAGGTCGACATCGAGGCGCTGCGAGATGGGCTGAACGTTCCCGCGAAAATCGCGTTCCTCCGCTCGCATTTCGCCCATCGAATGAACGTGAACGTGGCGATTGTCCTTCGGTGCCGCCCTTCCGTGCTCCGGCAGCGGCTGGAGGCGCGCGGTTGGGGACCAGAGAAGGTTCGCGAGAACGTCGAGGCGGAGGCGATCGATGTGATCCTGCAGGAGGCGGTGACGAACCAGCCGTTCGTCTACGAAGTCGACACGACGGACACGACGCCGACGGACACAGCAGACGTGATCCTGACGATTCTGCGGGGCAAGACGAAAGGACACGAGCCCGGCTCGGTGGATTGGACCTCCGAGGTGCTGTCGTGGTACTAGACCGCTACCGCGCGTTCGCGGACCGCATCTTGGTTCCTGTTGCATCGCGGTTGATCCGCGTGAATCCGAACCTCGTCTCGTGGGTCGCCTTCCTGGGGGCCGTCGGTGCCGGCGTGGCCTTCTTCTTCGGCGGCGCGGGCTTCCTCGGGCTCGCCCTCGGACTGATTCTCGTCAACGCCTACCTCGACGCCCTCGACGGGAAGATCGCGAAGATGACGGGCAAGGCCGTCGGTATGCAGGACTCCTCGGGCGTGCGGATCGGCTCGTCCTCCTCTTCCTCGGCGGGCTCCTTCAACTCATTGTTTCGCCGGCCGGGAAAGTGGTCTGGGGGATCGCCCCGGTCGCGTTCCAGCCGCTCGAATGGGTCCTCGTGCTCTTCGCGGTCCTGGGGAACCTGACCGCGGTCCAACGTGGGGTCTCGACATGGCGGGGCTTCTCTGCTAAGTCGCCGTAGAGGCGCTCTCTCCCCGCGGCCGCTGCTCCCGCCCCTTGACGCGGTAGTATTGCAGGGGATGCTTGATCGTCAGGCAGATTCGATCGGGCCCGGGGCAGATGCCGTAGGACTTCATCGTCGAGCACTCGGGAGGGGTGTACTCGGTCGGGCTCGAGGTCCCCGTGATGTGCTCGATCTGATATCTCGTCACATCGGCCGCGAAGTCGGGCACGTCGCCGAAGACCCGGAAGATTTCCTCGTTGCCCAGGCCGATGTGATGGAGGAACGCGACGATCGCGAAGCGCCCCATGTGGGGCACGTTCTCGTGGTTCTGGATCTGGGCCAAGAGGTTGTACATGCACGGTGGGAATCGGGTGATGCTGACTTTCCCGATGTCCTCGGCCTTGAACGTCGCCTTCTTCGCCTCGAGGACGCCGCGGATCTCCGCGAGGTCTCTTTTGAATGCCGCGAGGATGTCGTCGTTGACCGGCAACGGGAGGCCCTCCTCGATGTGCTGCTGGATCGCGTTCCGCATGACGCGGAGCGCCTTCGCCCGACGCAGCGTCACATACCCGCGGTCCACGCGCTGATTGATCAGCTTCCAGGGCGCATCCCGCATCGTGTTCGTGAATCGGAGGAAGTCCGTGAAATGGAGTCGGAAACCACCGTCCTGGCGCCGCAAGTCCATGCCCAGTTCCGAAGCGAGATGGAGGATGAGGTCGTCGGACTCCGATTCGAGGCGCTTTTCCGCGGCAATCGCCTCGTGAAGCGCGTAGCGCCGAACCAAGTACGTGTCGCCGATCGCAGACGCGAGGATTCGCGCGACGGGGTAGGCGAGGAGTTGCGCCAGCTGGTCCGCGATCGCGATGGCGACCCGCTCCGACTCCGGGCCTCGCTCGAGGGCGTCGAGCACCCGCGCCTTGCCAAGGGTCCGCGCGCGGGCGTACGCGGGTTCGAGGAGAATCTCCTCCAGGCTCACTTTCTCGGAGCGGATGAAGGCGGAGGCTTCCAGGAGGAACGGATACTTCGCGAGGGTTGCGAGCTCCACGCTGTGGGAACGCTGCGAGGCCATAAAAGCCCATGGCGGGGAACCGCGAAACGAGCTTCGCGCCCGTGGGCTTGACGTGTTATGGCGGCCGACTCGAGCCGATCACTCGCTCGCGGGCGCTCCGGGAGGCGGAGGCATGACGCCGAGCTGCTGCATCAGCCCTGCGACGTCCCACTGTCCCCAGTGCTCGACGCTCTGGCCCTCGTGGAATCGGGTGACGTCGATGCCGGAGATTTTCACCTGCTTTCCCGTGGCCGGGATCCCCATGAATTCTGCCGAGTGCGTGCCCGTCATCGTACCGCGGACGACGACTTTGTCGCCTTCGGCGATGATGTCCTCGATCGTCGTCTGCCCGTCGGGAAACGCGGCATGCAACATTGCGAACCATTGCTTCTCGCCCTCGCGACCCGGCGCCATTCCCGGCGGGGCCGTGTGGTCCACGTAGTTTTCTGCGGTCACTTTGTCGACGACGTCCAGATTCCCTCGGTTCAGGACTTCATCGTAAAACATCCTCACGATTGCCTTGTTCTCCTCCTCTCCCATGGTATCCTCCTCTCCGAAATCCTTCGGTGATCCCCCTAGGGTGCGCCGGCTATATAACGCCGCCCGTCCCACGTCTCTCGGGACCGGAGGCGTATCGAAATCCGAGGGCGTCCGAGAACGCTCCGAAGGTCTTTCTGCGCCGGGACCATGGGCGGATTGATGGAGGAGCTGCGCGGCTACTTCGCGGCCCATTCCCAAGGATTGGGTCACGCGACACGCGCGGTCGCTCTCGCCCGGGGTCTCTTGGAACGACGCAGCGACGTGTATCTGCTCTTCCTCGCGGGATCGCCCGCTCTGGATCTCCTCGTGGCGAGTGGGTTCGACGCCCTGACGATGCCACCAGCGCCCGACTGGCCCGCGAAGGACGGCGTCCTCCGGCCCGCGTGGCGGTGGTATCGGGATTACGGCCGTTACCTTCGAATTGCCCGGCGGTTCCTCCGAAGGGAGGCCGACTGGAGCTACTATCGCTTTCTGATCTCCGACAGTGAACTCGCATCCGTGCGCGAGGCCATTCGTCGGCGCGTCCCGACAGCGCTGATCCTCGATTCGACGCGCCACAACTTCGCACGGGACCCGTTCTCGCGGTGGGTCGAAGGCATCGGGAATTTCTGGGCCACTCAGGTCGCGCGGAAAGCCGACCTCATCCTCACGGCGGAGCCGGGGCCCTCGTGGCCGAACGTCCGGCAGATCGGCCCGATCGTCCGCCCGTTCAGCGCATCCCGTGAGACGTTGCGGGAGGACCTCGTCCTTCGCAAGAAGACGATCCTCGTCACCGGGGGCGGCACGGCGATCGGGGAGTTCCTGGTGCGAGCGGCTATCCGCGCATTTCACGAGCTGAATTTGGACGATGTCTCGATGGTCGTCGTGAGCGGGCCGAAGTTGAAGATTCAGCCGGAACCCGGCGTGTACACGTACGGATTCCTACCGAACCTCCACGACTACGTGCTCGCCTCGGACCTCGTGATCACGACGGCCGGCAAGGGCACGGTGAACGAGGCCCGGGCGGCGGGGACACCCGTAATCGCGATTCCTCCGAAAGGCCACGGGGAAGCGGAACGAAACGCCGCGGCGCTTGGATACCGCTACGAGGACGTACGGCGGCTGCAGGAACTCATTCCCCAGATGCTCGCCCTCGGGCGTCTTCCGCCGGAGCCTCGGGGGAACGAGGAGGCCATCGCATTTTTATTGGAGTTCTTGGAGCGAGTTGCGACCCGCTAAGCCGCCCGCTGCACGACACTCACGTCGATCTCTTTCACTGTGGCCCGACCCGCAAGCGCTATCGCCGTGTCAAGTTCCATTTGAAGGTGCTGAAGGACCGCGCGCACGCCGTCGGCGCCGCCCAAGGCGAGACCCCAGAGGATCGGCCGCCCGACGAGGACCGCCCTCGCGCCCAACGCGAGCGCCTTGAGGACATCCGTTCCGCGGCGGATCCCTCCGTCCACGTAGACCTCGACGCGGCCCTTGACGGCCGCGACGACCTCGGGCAGGACATCGAGCGTCCCCAACGTGGAGTCGAGCTGCCGCCCGCCATGGTTCGAGACGACGATCCCCGCCACGCCGTGCTCGGCCGCGAGCTTCGCGTCCTCCGCGGTCATGATGCCCTTCAAGAGGACGGGGAGGCGGCCGATCGATCTCAGCCAGTCGATGTCCCTCCAGGTGAGGGATTCGTTCAGCAGATCGGCGACATACTTCGCGAACGCGGAACCTCTCTCGGCTTCCGGCATTCCATCGAGGCCCGCGAGCTTGAGGTTCGCGATTCCCATTCCGGGCGGGAGGGTGAACCGGTTCCGCTCGTCTTTCTCTCGCCGCCCGAGGAGGGGCGTGTCCACCGTCAGGCAGATTACACGGTAGCCCGCGTTCGCGGCCCGGTGCAGGAGGTCCTCCGTCACCCTGCGGTCGCGGTACGCGTACAGTTGAAACCACCGCGGCCCCGGCGCCGCCGCGGCGATCTCCTCGAGCGTCTTCGTCGCGATCGTGCTGACGGCCATCAGGGTGCCCGCGGCGGCCGCGCCTTTCGCGGTGGCGACCTCTCCCTCCGGATGGACGAGGCCATGGAACGAGGTCGGGGCGACGAGGATCGGCATCGAGACGCGCGTCCCGAGGACGGTCGTGGAAGTATCCCGCTTCGAGACGTCGACGAGGACCCGGGGCCGCAATGCCCAGTGCGCGTATGCCTCCCGGTTCCGGCGCAGTGAGACCTCGTCCTCCGCGCCGCCTGCGATGTAGTCGAAGGTCGCTCGAGGAATCTTCGCTCGCGCCATGTCCTCGAGCTCGAGGAGGTTCGTGAACGCGAGCGCCACGGGCCCACGATGGTCTCCGGCATCTTATCCGTTTGTCCGCGGCGAAGTCCTTATGCTGGGGTCGGACGTCGCGGGCGCGGTGGTGGTGATTCCCTCTCGCACGACGACCACCGGCATCGTCGAGTACCGCGGGGCGAGCGGCTCGATCCCGGCCTACCTGGCCCGCCCCTCCGGGGACGGCGTGTGGCCTGGGGTGGTCGTCATCCACGACCTGTTCGGCCTCATGGACCATACGAGGGACATCGCCGAACGGTTCGCGTACGAAGGATACGTGGCCCTCGCGCCGAATCTCTTCGCGAGTCCGGAGCTCGCGGCGGTCCTCACGCCGGCAAACGTCCAGAAGGCGATGGCGTTCATGTTCCGGCTCCCGCGGCGCGATCCGGTCCTCGCCCAGCAGGAGCTCGCGAAATTGCCGCCGGACGAGCGGGCGATCATCGCGCCGACGGTCGAGCGGCTCCTCGGCGGGCTGCCGAGGGAGCGGTTCGCGAAAGACCTCGTCGCCGCGGTGAACCATCTGAAGACCCTTCCGTACGTCAAGGCGGACCGGATCGGCTGCGTGGGATTCTGCTTCGGGGGCGGGCTGTCGCTGCGGCTCGCGTGCGACGTCGGCGTCGAAGCCTGCGTGGTCTTCTATGGAGAGAACCCGTCGCCGATCGAGCGCGTTCGAGACATCGCGGGGCCCGTCCTCGGGCTGTATGGCGCCGAGGACACGCGGCTCAACGCGGATCTCGACAAGCTCGTCAAGGCGATGGCGGAATACAAGAAAGACTTCGAAATGCGAATCTACCCCGGCGCGCCCCATGCATTCTTCAACGACCGTAACCCGACGACATACCGCGAGGCCGCGGCGCGAGATGCGTGGGACCGTGTCCTGCGGTTCTATCGACGGACGCTGATGGCCTGACTCAACCGCGGTACGAAGGGTGCTCGGCGCTCTTGCGCTCGCGCTTCTGCCGCCACACCGCCATCTGGTAGAGGAGAGAGGAAAGGCGGTTCATGTATCGCAGCAGATCCGGATTCAATCCTTCGCGCTTGGAGAGCGCGACGACCCGTCGCTCCGCTCGACGCGCGACCGTCCGAGCCCAGTGCAGCCGCGCGAGGCTTTCCGAGCCACGGGGGATGATGAACTCCCGAATCTCGCCGACGTCGAGGGCCTCGATTCCATCTTCGAGACGGGCCACGTGGGCCTCCGTGATCCGGGGGACCTTCGCCTCTCCGGATGCGGGCGCCATCGCGAGCTCGGCTCCGACCGTGAAGAGGTCGTCCTGGATCTTCAGGAGAAGATCGCGAATCCGTTTCTCCTTTTGCGCTGCGAGGACGAGGCCGATTACGGCGTTCAACTCATCGACCGCGCCCATCGCCTCCACCCGCGGATCGTCCTTCGGGACGCGGTCCGGACCCAGGAGTCCCGTCTCTCCGGCGTCCCCGCGGCGGGTGTAGAGTTTCGCCATCAGCCCACCCACCGCTCTGCGTCGTTCCGCTTCGGAGTTCGCGGGAAGAGGCTCGGGGCCATCACGATTTCCTCCGCCTCGATGCGCCGGGACTTCTCCCCCGCTCGTCCGAGGACGTCAACTCCGCCCGCGAGGTCCACCATCTCCGGGACCCAATGGCCTCCGAGGAACAGCGGCGCAAGCCATTCGAGGCACACGGCCTTCGGACGGACGGTCGCGTGTGCGGCCCTTCGGGCCACGCGATCGATCCGAGCTCGAAGCGCCGCGATCAAGGCGTCCGCTCTGTCCTCGGTGCCGCAAGCCCGCGCCACCTGCGCGATGTCCGAGAGGACGTCCTCGAGTCGGTGCGGGTCAAGAGAGACGATCTCCGGTGGTGACGGAAGCCGTCGCGCGACCTCTTCGACGTCACCCAGCGTCGGCGCGCACACCTCGCAGAGGCCTTGGGTGAGGATCAGATCCGGTTTTGCAGCTCGGAGCGACGGCTCGTCCACTTGGTAGAGGGCCTCGCCATTTGCCATGCGTTCGCCGACCATGCGGCTCGTCTCCCCGCTCGATTTCCCCTCGTACTCCAAGAGCGTGCGGCTCACAACGGGCTTGCCGCGCGCCGCCGGAGGGAAGTCGCATTCCGGCGAGACTCCGACGACGTCCTCGCCGACGCCGAGGGCAAAGCAAATCTCCGTCGCGGCAGGGAGGAGCGAGACGATCCGCATCGAGTTCGGCCGCCCGATAGCCCCGGGCCGCTAAAAGTGTTTTTCAACCGGAGTGTAGGGAGAGCCCAGGGGGACTTGTCTGCCTGGAAGCGGGAGACCCGCGAGAAAAGGGGAAGGGGCCGGGTTGTTTACCCGGCGTTGGTCCCGTTGGGGCGGTGTTCGAACCGCTTCGTGGACGCCGTCACGAAGCCGTGTTCGATCTGCGTCTTGCCGCCGTTGACGCCCTCGATGGCCTGCGTTGCGAGGGCGATCGCTTGCTCGACGTTGATGTCGGGCCGGTAGCCCTTGACGATCGTCTCGAGCGC
Organism: Methanobacteriota archaeon; assembly: GCA_005878995.1. Next base: position 9,426 of record VBME01000163.1, read on the forward strand.
ATCATCGGACGACTGGCCGATCGCGAACGCGGAGCCCTTGAACGTCGTGCCGCTCGGGTCCACCTGGATCAGCTGGACGCCCAGCTCGTCGACGCCCGCCACGATGATCGACGCGCCGAACGGCCGCACCGCGTACATCGTGAACTCGTGGAGATACTCCGACAAATTCCGCGAGAGCGTGACGAGGTCGATGGGCTCATCGTACACGAGGCGGTGGCGCTGCGCGGCGACGCGAAGCTGGTCGAGCAGCGTGGTCACATCGCCAATGTACCCGCTCCCCGTCGCCCCGACGTGGTCATCGACGACGAAGACTTTCTCCGCGGGCTCCATGAGGGGCCGCGTCGGCTTGACCTGGCTCGAGAGGAGGGCGAAGTCTTTCGTCTTGAGCCCGATCGTCGTCGAGCCGCGGGAGACCGCCTGGAGGGCGTAGTCCACTTGGACGAGCCGGCCTTCCTGGTTGTAGAAGAAGGGCATCCGTCCCATTTCCGTTGCCATCTCAGTTCACCTCCAGCGAGTGACCGTTGGGGATCGCGAGCACGTCCACGCCGTTCCCGCTCCCCGGGTCCCGTTCCATCGCCGCTCGAACCGCCGCCTCCGCGAGCTTCCGTGCCTCTTCGAGCGAGAACTCCTTGCGGAATCCCTGCTCGAGGACGCCGTACGCGATCGGCGAGCCGCTCCCCGAGGACATGAAGTCCTCCGAGGTGATCGCGCCGCTCATGTCGCTCGTGTAGACGTGCGGACCTTCGTGGTCCACGCCCGCGACGACGAGCTCGACGTAGAACGGGTTGTAGCTCTTCATCGACGAGTAGACGATGTTCGAGATCAGTTTCGCGCTTTCCTTGACGGACAGCGGGTAGCCGCGACGCAACGCGAGGAGCCGGCGCTCGGCTTTCGCGAGGTTCACGAGGTACTCGGCGTCCGACATCGCACCGGCGATCGCCACGGCGGTGCCGCCGTCGAGGGGGAAGATCTTCTGGACCACCTTGGATCCGACGAAGAACCCCTTCGAGGCGCGCTTGTCCGCCGCGAGGACGACGCCGTCCTTGCTTCGTATGCCGACCGTTGTGGTCATGTCGAACCTCGGATCCGTATGTCGGTGGTTGGGTATGTTGACTCGAATGACCGAAGGCTGGTCACTTGGGGCCAGGGCAAGGCGACGATGGCTCGCTCGATTCTAGTACTGACACGAAGGTATTTTGGCCCGACGGATCATCTATAAGCGTGATGGAACGGGCTTGCGCGGTCTCGATTTGCCTCTTGGTATTCTCGCTCGTCCTCGTCGTCGCTGTGGACCCCCGCCCAGCACTCGGCGTCGAACCTTGGTCACCGCCTCTCGGGACACGGACCTCAATTTTTCTGTCCGGCAACCTCTCGGAACTGGTCGTTGATCCAATCCGATTGAGGGCGTACGCGGCCGACCGGATGAACAACCGAGTCTACGCGCTGGACTTGGACAGCGGGAGCGTACTCGCCTCGATCCCAGTCCGGGAAGGGCCCACGGCCCTCGCGATCCCACCCTCGGGCGACATTCTGTATGTGGGCCATGGGTCGAACCGATCAATCATAGCAGTCGATCTCAATTCCCTCGCAGTCGTCCGGACCTTCGAGACGACGTTCCTCACGTGGGAGATGGTCGCCCCGGACGCGTTGACCCTCGTCGTGACGACCCATGACGACCAGTGGAGTGGCGACGGCCCCTACGTCCTTAACGCCTCGAACGGCGGAATCGTCCAGCGCCTCTGCTCGCACCCGCTCGTTTGCAACAAGTTCTACCAAGACACACTCGTCGCGACAAGTCCCGACCGTTCTTGGCTGATGCTCGCGGATTCGCTTCTCTGCCCTACCGCCCTCTACTCCTACCAAAGGGGCGTCAACGGCACATGGCCGCTTGTCGGCAACAACCGTGGCCCTGGATGGGGCTTGGGCTGCCGGGCGAGGGACCTCGCCTTCTCGCCGGACAATCAGTACCTGTATCTCGCCACGGCCGGGACAAGCCTCCTGAAGCTCTGGACAAGCGACTTTACTCTCGTGCGGACGTTCGGTTCACTCCGGGAGTCCTCTGCCGTTGTCGTCTCCTCTTCCGGGGATCGGGTTGCGATGTCTGCGGGGGATAAGGCGATACACGTCTTCGATGACGTTGGCACTCCACTCTGGAGCATTACTATGACGGCCCCCGTCACTCGCTTGCGGTTGACCGCGAATGGGGATCGCTTCGTCGCCATCGCGGGCGAATCGACAGTCGAAGTAGTCTCGTCCTCTCCTCCATCCCCACCGTCAATGCCTTTGTCGGGAGTCACTCGAACTTGGCTCCTGTACGCTGCCCTGACTGCCACGACCACGGAGGGCCTCGTCCTGGCTGTCCTTGCACTCCGACAGCGACGCCGCGCCCCCTGACCGGGCGTGAGCTCCGGCCTCGTCCTGCTCTTTCGCATCAACCGCGACTTCTTTAATGGGAGCCGTCGGCGATCCCTAGTCGGGCACGACCTCGTGAAGGACCTTGCGCAACGTCTTGTACCCGAGACGTTGTTCGAACTCGGCTCGGTTCGCGAGGACGTAGGAACGGTCCAGACGCGCCACGGGCCCCTCTTCGTCGTGCGCCTCCACCTGGATCGTGAGGTCCGCGGTCCGGGATTGCCCGACCCCGACCAACCGAAAGCCGGGTGCCCGTCGGTACCCACCGCTGGAGCGTCAGGGCACTCGTCTGCACGGGGAGCCCGACGCGGTCATGGAGGCCATACACGGTCCAGTTCGCCGCATCGAGCATCGCGAGGTAGAGCACGCCTGAGTGGAGCCGCGCGGGCCATCCTTCGAGCGTCTCGTGGGCGATCAACTCGGTCTCGACCTGTTTGCCTTCTCGTCGGAATTCCAGTCGCAGGCCCCGCGGATTTTTCGGGCCGCAGCCGATGCATGCGTTCCGGGAATCGTTTTCGAGGGGTGGCTTCGACTCGGATCGACGGTCATGGGAGACAAACCCCCTCCAGACTTAAGCGTTCACCGAGCGGGAGGCTGAACCCTCGTCCGCTAGGGCGGCACCGGAGGGACGGCCATGAAGATGGCGGTGTACCTGGCCGGCGAGGTCCCAACGACGATGTTGTGCGTCTGGGCGCCGCCGTCGGACCACGACATCCAAATGTACGCCGATAGGCCGATCGTCTGCGGAGAGGGCGCACTGATCGTGAGTGTCGACCCGACAATCACCGTCACGTTGAACGGGGCGGTGCGGGCGGTGCCGCCGACGACGAGGTTGAGCCCGACCCCACTTGGATTCGCGGTGAAGGTGAGCGTCGTCGTCTGCGGATAGACCAGGACACTCGTCACGTTCGTCAGACCACCGGAGTCCCGCGCAGTGAGCCGGAACTCGAGGTAGGACGGGTACTCGTGATCCGGCGCGACGAAGGAGCCTGCCGCCGTCCCCGGGAAGGTCTCAAGATAGTGGGTATGGCATGACGACGGGCTATCCGGGGAGCAGTGGTGAAGGATGACTTGCCAGGAAAGGGCCGAAGCCGGGAGAGCGCCGTCCTCGGAATCGGCCCCCGAGCCCGAGAAAGCGATCGTGTCCCCCACCTTCCACGTCGTGCCGGGCCCGGGCGATGCGATCGTCGCCGTGGGGGGCGTATTGCCGCTGAGAGCCCACGAGACGCGCGCCACGGCCGCCTCGGTGTTCTCGATGTACTCCACGCGGATGAGGTGGCGACCCGCCGCGAGGCCCAAGTCGGCCACGTACGTCGTCGCCGGTTGCAGGACCCACGCGTCGAGGACGATCGAGTTGTCGACCCAAACGCGCATTCCATCGTCCGCCGTCATCGTGAAGCGGTACGTCCCGGCGATGCCGAAATCCCAGTTCCCGGTCCACCGCACCGAAAACGTGTCCGGTTCGATGCGGGGGTCGGGGGACCCGAGGCCCCAGTCGAAATCGATATTCGGA
>VBME01000164.1 GCA_005878995.1 Methanobacteriota archaeon
TGGACGGAGCGACGGTTCGCCGACGGGGACCCTTCCGGCCGGCACGACCTCCGCGACCCTTTCCTTGAAGACGGACGAGGCCGCGACGTGCCGGTACTCGACGGCGGCGGGGGTGGCGTACAGTCGAACGAGGGACACCTTCTCGACCACTGGAGGGACATCGCACTCGACCGCGGTCGGGGGACTCGAGGACGGGAGCACGTTCACGTTCTATGTGCGGTGCCAAGACCTCTCCCGGAACGCGAACCGGGACGACTACCCGATCCGGTTCTCTGTACAATCCGGGGACGATTGCGGTACTCCATCCGCGAACGCGTACGGTGCGTGGACGCCTGCCGTCGGGGCGTCCGATCCCTCGTCCTCCGGGCCCGTCGGGACCTGGACGTTCGTTCCGAGCCCGAAAGTTGAGTCCGCGTCGCCGTCGATCATCGTCGACAACTCCCTCCAGGGGATTGAGGCAATCGCGCCGGACGACGTCTGGACGGTCGGGTACGCGAACAACCCGAACGGACCGCAGTATTCCATTCAGACCCTCGCCCTCCACTGGGATGGAAGCGCTTGGAGCATCGTGGCGACGCCGAACGCCCCCATGGACTGGAGTCGGCTCTACGGCGTCGCCGCGACGTCCTCGAACGACGTGTGGGCGGTCGGAGCTTCTCAGGACGTCGCCTCTGTCCCTGGGCGGACCCTCATCGAGCACTGGGACGGGACGGCGTGGAGCATCGTGCCCTCCACGAGCCCGGGCGCCGTTGTGAACGAGCTGAGGGCCGTGGCGACCTTGTCCACGAACGACGCCTGGGCCGTCGGCTTCTGCGCCGGATGGTACCGGTCGAGCACGCTCATCCTGCACTGGGACGGCGGGAGCTGGAGCCGGGTCCCGAGCCCGAATCCGAATGCGGAACTCGCGAGCAACGAGCTCTACGGGATCGCGGCGTTCTCCGCGGACGACATCTGGGCCGTCGGGGTTTCGGGCAACTCGTCGAACCCCTACGCGCCGCTCGCCGTCCACTGGGACGGCGCGGCGTGGAGCGCGATCTCGACGGACGGGCTGGGAGGCGGCGGCTACGGATCGTTTTTCCGGAGCGTCTCGGGGACGTCGTCCGGCGACATGCTGGCGGTCGGCGCGACCGTCTTCGACGCTGGCTTCGACGGCGGCATCCGGCATGTGGCCTTCGCCGCCCACTGGGACGGGGCGGCGTGGACCCAGATCACGGACTTCACGTTCCTAGACCCGGGAGAGTACTACTCTTCCACGAACTTCTACGGGGTCTCGGTCGTCGCGAGCGACTTCGCCTGGGTCGTCGGCGAGGCGTCGGGGGACGCATGGCTGTTCCACTGGGACGGGATGTCTCTGAATGAAGTCCCCGCCCCGGACCTCCCCTGGTATAACACCCTGTACGCCGTGGACGCCCTGGGGACGGAGATCGCCTGGGCGGCGGGCCGGTACGCCATCGAGGGAGAGAACGGGACGAAGACTCTCACCGAGAGGTACTCGGCGCCCTAGAGGAAGCATACGGTCCGGGTCTGAATGAAGTCCCCGCCCCGGACCTCCCCTGGTATAACACCCTGTACGCCGTGGACGCCCTGGGGACGGAGATCGCCTGGGCGGCGGGCCGGTACGCCATCGAGGGAGAGAACGGGACGAAGACTCTCACCGAGAGGTACTCGGCGCCCTAGAGGAAGCATACGGTCCGGGACAGCTCCTCGGTGACTTGGATCGACTCGGATTCCGGGATCGTGCTGGATGTAACCGTTACAAATATCTTGCGTTCGCTGGTTGTGGTGGTGTGGGACGTAGCATGTCTGGGAATGTGGTGATTTCATGACAGACGTTCCCGGGTGGGTGCTGCTTGGACCCTATATGGGGTTGGCAGGTGGCATCCTCTGGCTGGCTTTGTGGTTCTTCGGGTTGAGACACTCGCTGGCGGAAAAGGGCTGGAAACACTTCTCTCTAAGTGTGCCCCTTCTGGGGATTTTCGTGCTGGCAGGCTCAGCTCTTAATCTGCTGCTGGGATGGCCGCCGGCCCTGTCAACGGGAGTTGCACTAGGTTGGATTCTGTTGCTGGCGATTATGGTTGCAGGACTGATGCTCGATTTATTGAGAAGCACGCGCCAATCAGCTTGATGTCGCTGCCCTCGAGGGCCCCGGAGCGTGAATGAGTTCTTCCATAACGACTTCCAGAGTTCCGCGGGGCTAGGGCGTGGATGTAACCCCGCGCGGGGATGCTCCCGACGGGGAGCAAACTCGTCCGGGTTTACTCCCAGTCACCATATATTCCTCGGCGAGGGTGTGGCATGGTCGAGGCCTAGCTCCTAGTCCATATCCCGAGCGCGGTTACTCGCGCCTTGCGCTTTGCAATGCGAGGCGAACGATGTCGGACGTCCGGTACACGGCGAGGCCTCCCAACGAGACGAGCCCGCGATCCTCCGTCCAGATCCCATCCGCTTGGAGCGCCAATGCGAGAGCCACGTAGGGAGTGTCCTTTGGATCTCGCCCTCCGAGGAGGCTACCGGCCTTTCCAAGCTCGTCGACGTAGTCCGCCTCTTCATGCTCGGTAACGTGTCCACGAAGGATTCTTAGGGCTTCCTCAAGGGCGTCCGTGGTCTGGCCGCTCCGCCTCGCGAGTTCGTCGCGATGGATTTCTATCTCGTCGAACAGATACTCAGGCACATGCAAATCGTGCCCGCCCAGGACGAGGAGGCGTCGGGTCGTGGAGTCGCGCAGCAAGGCCGCGATCAGGATGTTCGCGTCGACGACCAGCTTCAGGGTCCATCACCTAGGCCCCGTCGCCCTCCGCTTCCGATGCTTCTTCCAGACGCCCTCCTTCACCGACTTGGCGACATTTTCCACGGCTTCGTCCGTGAGCTTGCTGCCGCTCAGCAAGGCATCGAGCCGACGGAGGTCGTCGAGCTTCTTCGCGAGCGCCTGGCGGGCCACCTCGCTCCATCGAATTTCGGGATGCTTCTTCATTTCCTCGTAGAGGTCGTCAGGGACGCTGAGAGTGAGATTGGTCATTGTCGAGTCCTACGTGTTCCCACGTACTTAAGTGTTCGCACGGACTCCATGTGCAGGCAGGTCCTGCTCTATCCGGCGGATCTAGAGGCCCATAGAGTCCGACAGGCTTTCCAGGGCAGGTCCATTGGCCCGCCCATGCCAGAAGAAGCACAGGGTCGGCGGCGTCGAAACCGCTGATCGATCAGCTCGCAGACCGCCATTCGGAAATCGAATCGCTGATCCGGACGGGTGCGAAGGCTTGGAGGGAAGCGACGCAGCCCGACAGGACCCACGACTGGTACATTTCCGTACTGCTCGTGCTTGCATTCCTTACTGTCGTGGGCCGGACGGCGGTATTGGGCGTGCCGGGCCCCTTCGACTCGAGTGTTGCGTTCGGCATGGGGACCGCGATTGGCGCCCTCGCGCCGGTCCTGAAAGACTACTTGCTGCCGGTCGGCGACTGACCGAACTGCCAACGCGGGAGTAAACCCGTACGGGGATGCTCCCGACGGGATTTGAACCCGTGTCAGAAGCTCGAGAGGCTTCTATCCTTGGCCACTAGACTACGGGAGCGCGGGGACGCGCTAGGAGTGTAACGGAGATAAAGGTTGCGAGGAACCTCTGAACCGAGGAGCGGAGCGAAGCTTTTTCCCGCCCGCGATCCGTTGCGGCCCCGTGAAGGCGGTCCTCGCCCAGCTCGACCCCACGGTCGGGGACAAATCGAAGAACCTGAAGAAGCTCGAGAAAGCAGTCGCGGGGGCGCAGGCGGATCTCGTCCTCGCAGGGGAACTGTACCTCACCGGATACATGGCCCGCGACGCGTTTGCGCAACTCGCGGAGCCGCTCGATGGCCCCGCGGTGAAGACGATCCAGGCCATTGCCGCGGAGCACTCGACCCACATCGTATTCGGTATGCCAGAACGGGAGCCGGGCACGAAGCGCCTCTTCAACACCTCCGTCCTCGTCGCGCCGGACGGGAAGGTCGCGGCGTACCGGAAGGTGTACCCCGCGAACTTCGGGCCGTTCGAGGAGGGGCTCTACTTCGCCCGCGGCGAGGATCTCGCGCTCGTCGACACGAAACTCGGGCGGATCGGCCTCCTCATCTGCTACGACACTTTCTTCCCCGAGCTCGCAAAGGCGTACGCCCTCGCCGGCGCCGAGTTGCTGGCGATCATCAGCGCTTCGCCCGCGACATCGAAGCCGTTCTTCGACAAGATCCTTCCCGCGCGCGCGATCGAAAACGCGTTGCCGATCCTGTATGCGAACCTCGTCGGGACCGAGCTGAACATCGTGTTCCAGGGCGGCACGCAGGCGATCGGACCCCGGGGGGAGATGCTCGCGAGAGCCGAGGACTTCGTCGAATCGACCGTCGCAGCGGACGTCGACATCCGCGACGTCACCACCGCGAGAGGATTCCGCCCCACGCTCCGGGACACCCGCAAGGAATTCTGGGAGCCCGTCGCGCCGACGATCCCGGTTCGCCGAGCATGACCCTTCGACGGGGATTGGACATCTCATGGATCGCGGGGCGCGGCCCTCGCGGCCCATTCCCGGAGGACCTCCGGCAGCGAGGTGCGGGTCTCGATTCCCTCCTGGGCAGCCCACGCCTCGAGGCCCGGGAGGACCCTCGGCTCGACGACCAATCGGTACACGCAGACCGCCCCCAGCACGGGCGGGAAAATCCGCACCGCCCACAGGCCGAGGAGGAAGAGCGCGGACCCGTACGAGTATCCGGACGTATGGAGGAGCGTCACGAAGCCCGCGAGGAGGGCGATCGCTCCGACGGGCCCGAGCGTCCGCTCGAACCACTCCGCCGGCCGAACGACTTCGCCCCGCGTCGGCGTGATGCATCGGAGTTCCAGCGCGTCGAGGAGCCACGCGCCCGGAATTAGGGACGTCAGCAGACCGGCGAGGAGCAGGATCGGGAATGCGACGAGTCCCACCTGCAGCTCGTGCAGGTCCGCCGCGCCGAGGAGGTAGAGGATCTCAGCCATCACGAGCACGTCGATCGCGAACGGCCCTACGGCCATCAGGGCGGTGTCTCGGAACCGGACGGGCTCCGGGATCGGCACGCGCACGTAGACCCCGTTTTTCCCCAGGAGACGACGATGGGCCTCGAACGCGCCCCGCGCGAGGGCTCGGGAAAACGAAGGGATGAGCCAGAGCGCGACTGGGACGAGGGCGACCGCGAGGAAGTACGCCGGCACCTCTCGGATTCCGACCCGACGGACGAGGAAAGGGAGGATGCCGTAGTGGATGCCGAGGGCGACTCCGAGGACGACGACGAATCCGAGGACATGCATGCGCGCCGCGCGGTCCACGGGCGCCCGAAGACGGAGGCTCCATTTGCTCCTTGCGGCCCAGCATTCGATCGCAGTGCGCCCGAGGATACGCTAGGCTTCACCGAACGGCCCGACGCAGGTGGCCCTCGATCGTTCGCACGAGCGCCTCCCCCACCGCCCGATATCCGGCGACGTCCGGGTGGAGTCCGTCGGGAGACCCCCGAAGCCGATTTAGGTTGGCGGGGTCGGCGACCGCCGCATGCGTGTCGCAGAACGGGATCCCCAGGACCTTCGTGACGGACTCGATCCACGCATTCAGCGTGAGGATGTCTCCAGAGGCTCGCGTCGTCGCGGTGTCGTAGGGAAGGACCGTCGCCGCGACCGGCACGATTCCGGCGTCGAGGGTGTCCGCGTACATCGCGGCGAGGTGCCGCTCTACCGCTTCGGCGTGGTCACCACTATGGATGTCGTTGACGCCCGCCAAGAGGATCGCATACTGCGGGTGGACCGCGAGCACGTCCCGATCGAACCGCGCGCGGATTTCGGCAGCCCTCTGCCCGTTGATGCCGCGGTTCAGCACGGTCCACTCGGGATGGGCGCGCACCATCCAGAACGCGTATTGACTCTCCGGATCCCCTTCTCCGTCTGGGGGCGCTTCCAGGGGAGAGCGGAAGGCGGGGGTGCCCGCGGTCGTGGAATCACCCAGGCCGACAATCGTGAGGCCGCGCGGAGTCATCGCACCCGCCATTCCGTTCGCGGTTAACATGTTAACCACACGCCGGAGACACCCTTATGGCCCTACCACGACATCTGCCGGTGCGGATGTCCGAACCGACGAATTTCACGAAGGAGGAAGTCCTGCCGATTTTCACCTCCGCAACGCCGACGGACCCCGCTGCGCTCGAGTGGGCGCCGATCGCGGGAATCTTCCGCGGGACCGCACGCCTGCGAATGCACATGACGCCGGGAAACCTGAGCGAGGAGCTGCTCGACGCGATCCGCCACACCCGATATCCCGATGTCGACGTCCCGGAGGTCCTCGGCCTGCGCCGGGTCCTCGAGGCCGCGTGTGCGAGAGCCGGCGTCGCGCTCCGCCTCGATCCGGGACCCCGCGACCTGCAGACCGGGTTCGTCGGGTTCTTCCAGCCCTTCCTCGTCCGATGGCCGTTCGCGCGGGCGAAGCTCACGCTGACGATCGCACCGGGGGAAATCCAATGGAACCTCAGCGACGCGCGGAAGGAGAAAGGCCCAGACGCCGAGCGGCTCGACATCGCGAAGCGAGAGCTCCTCGAAGGCACCCGCGCGTGGATCCGGAACGGAAACCGGTGACACCATGGTCCCCCGCGGCGCGGGTGCCGTCGTCGTTTCGATTCTTCTCCTTGCGCTCTTGTCCCTGTTCGCGGTCGCAAGCCCGCCGGTCCGGGCGCAAGAGAAAGTGTACCACCTTGCGAGCAACGCCGTGACCTTGGACCTCGACGCCAACGGCTCCATTCGAATTGCCGAGCGTCTCACGTTCAGCTTCGACCTGGGAACGTTCTCGTTCGCATACCGGGACATTCCCTGGAGAGGGTTCGACGACATTCTCGCGGTATCCGTCGAAGACGGGGCCGGCACGCCGGAGTCGTTCGCCTTCTGGTTCGCTCCGGAGGCGACGGGAGAGTGGCACATCCGATGGTCGTTTCCCCCCGCGGCGGCCCCTGCGGTCCGGACGTTCGTCGTACGATACACGGTGACGAATGCCCTCCTGCAGCCGACCGCGACACTAAACCGTCTCGACTGGCAAGCCGTCGGCACGGGATGGAGTGTCTTCACGGACAACCTCACGGTCGAAGTCATCCTGCCGTTGGCGGTCAACGCTTCGCAACTCGCGTACT
>VBME01000165.1 GCA_005878995.1 Methanobacteriota archaeon
CGTGAACCACGGCCAGTAACCGTACCCGAAGGGGTTCGGACCCGGCTGCAAGCTGTACATGTAGTTACCCTCGAAGTGCGGGATCCCGAGCGCCTGGTGCCATGCGGTCTCCCAGTCGATCAGCGCCGGGTCTTCCGCCGTACCCGACGTGTGATGCTGGGACACCTCGAGACCCGGGATGTCGTTGAAGAAGAAATGGTACTGCCAGCCCAGGCCGGGGACGCCGGGGAACGAACTCTCCCCCGCGGTTCCGATCGTGAGGAGATGGTTCGGGCTGTGCGGCTTCACGTCCGCGATGTACTGGCTCGCCCACGCGCGGAATCCGACGATCCCGCCGACGGTCGCCCAATACACGTCGTTGTTCACATCCGGCTCGTTCCACAAGTCCCACATCGCGATCCGCGGCTCCGAGTTGTAGCGGTCCATGATCGCACGGACGACCTCGATTTGGTGCGCGTACTGAAGGGTCGTCGTCATGAAGAATCGGTTGTCCGGCGCTCCGTCAAAATGGCCGAGGACGGGGACCAGGAAGAAACCGGACCGGTTCGCCCAGTATACCATCCGGTCGAACACGTTCCAGAACACGGTCGCGTTCGCCTTCCACGCGAGATACGTTCCCTCGGAGACCCAGGAGTCATCTGCGATCCAGACTCGGAGGACGTTCGCCTTCGGATTCGTCGGGGAGCCCGCCACCGCGTTGTAGTGCAGGAAGTACCGGAAGTATTCCCGCCAGAACGAGTCGGCATCGATCACGCCCGGGCGCGCGGGTTGAGCGACGTACGCCGGCACCACAACCGCGGGGGACGTCGCGAGGCCAATCCTCGTCTCGACAATCGAGGTGTCCGTCACGCCCAGATCGAGGAACCAGTAGTCGAGGTTCGCCTCGGGAGCCCGCGAGGCGATCACGCTGCCGTTCACGAGCAGCTCCACGGCATCGCTTGGTGTGAGTGCGACGCCGAGGACGCTGGCTTCAGTGGGTCCCGTTCGAACGACGCGCAGGAGCAGCGCGGCTTGCTCGGACACGGGCGTTGAGGACGCGATCGCGGGCACGGCTGCGACCGCGAGAAGCATTCCGCTGACGAGGACGCTCAGGAAGCTCCAGTGCCGGCGGCACCCATCGAGCGCGCGCTCGCGGGTGCGCGCCTCCGGGTTGGGTAAGATTGGAATCACCCCCGAGGGGCACCCTTGGAGACCCCACTTGTCTATCTATGGCTTTAGGAGCCGCTATCGGATTTGATTACCGAATTGCAGACTGGGGGACCCGACCGCCGAAGGGCGCCCACGTCGTGAGCAGGACCCGTTCGGGTCATTTCCGGTCTGTGACCTTTTCCATCAATCGTCACGTTTCGGACGGATAATGCGTGGGGCTGGTCCCGCGATGGACTGGCATCTCGGATCGATACGCCCCGTCGGTTTCATGGGCCGTCAGCCCTTTCCCCAGATTTGTCGGGTTGCATGGAACATCACGGCCACGCGGAGCACTTGCCAACGGCCCCACGATCAGAGGAGGGCAAGCTCATCCTGCAGATTCACGACTTCCTACCACCTGACTGCAGCGACGGGGTCGAGGCCCGGCTCCTCAACGTATCGGGCGTCCGCGCGGCCTCCCTGAATCCGATGACAGGCATAGTCACGATCACACTCGCTCCAGAAGGGTCGTCCGAGGCCGTCGTGCAACGCCTCCGGGAAATCGGTGTCGAGTGCGGTGCGCGCCCCTCGACCGTGAAGACCGCCGAGACGGAGCACCGAGCCCACGCGACCGGACGGCCCGCGGTGCACGACCACCACGCGATGATGGAGCAAGAGATGCGTCGCCGGTTCCTCGTCGTCCTCGGGCTAACGATGCCGGTCCTGATCCTCTCACCAACGATCCAGTCCTGGGCCGGTTTCCGACTTCCGGATCTCCTCGGACTCAACCTCGTCCTCGTGGTCCTCGCCTCGATCATCGTCTTGTACGGCGGCGTTCCGTTCTACCGCGGCGCCGCGACCGCGCTCCGCGCCCGCACGGCAGACATGGACGTCCTTGTGAGCCTCGCGGTCCTCTCCGGATTCCTGTACAGTGTCGCCGCAACGTTCCTGTTCGTCGCTCCGGACTTCTACTGGGAGGTCTCGACCCTCGTGCTCTTCCTCCTCTTCGGACACTGGATGGAGATGCGCTCCGTCCGCGGCGCCTCCGGGGCGTTGCGGGAGCTCGTCAAGCTGATCCCGCCGTCCGCGAACCGCGTGAAGGCCGACGGCTCGATCGAGGAGGTCGAGACGGCCCTCTTGGCCCTCGGCGATATCGTCCTCGTGCGACCCGGCGAGAAGGTCCCAATCGACGGCGTGGTGATGGAAGGCGCGAGTTCTGTGAACGAGGCCTTCGTCACCGGGGAATCGAAACCCGTGTCGAAAAGCCCTGGAGACAACGTCCTCGGTGGGACGATTAACGGGGAAGGCGCGCTCCGCGTGCGCGTCACGAAGACGGGCGAGGAGACGGCCCTCGCACAGATCGTGAACCTCGTGCGTGAAGCGCAGGAATCCAAGCCGCGGGTGCAACGCCTCGCGGACCGCGCGGCGACGGCCCTCACGCTGATCGCCGTGAGCCTCGGCGTCGCGACGTTCGCCTATTGGTTCGGTGTGGCGAGGGCGGATAGCCTATTCGCACTCACGTTGATGATCACCGTGTTCGTAATCGCGTGCCCGCACGCCCTCGGCCTCGCGATCCCCACGGTCACCGTGATCTCGACGACGATGGGCGCGCAGCGAGGCCTCCTGATCCGCAACGCGGAGGGCCTCGAGGCCGCGAGGCACCTGGACATCATCCTGTTTGACAAGACGGGCACCTTGACGACGGGCCGGTTCGGCGTCACAGACGTCATCCCATTCGGCTCCTGGTCCGAGACCGACATCCTCCGACTCACCGCTGGGGTAGAGCGGAACTCGGAGCACGTCATCGCGAAGGCGATCGTGGCGCACGCGGAATCTCGGGGCCTCTCTCTCCCCGACGTCGTCGACTTCACCGCCCTCCCCGGGAAAGGCGCCCGCGCGAAGGCGGAAAGGCACTCGGTCGCCCTCGGGAATCGGGCTTTGCTCCAGGACATCCGCCTCGAGCCGCCAGCGGAAGCGAATCGCCTCGCGGCACAGGGCAAGACGATCGTCCACGCGGTCATCGACGACCGGCTGGCGGGCGTTATCGCACTCGCCGACGTCATTCGAGACGAATCGCGTGAGGCTGTCGCCGACCTGAAGTCAATGAGAATCCGCGTCGCGATGCTGACGGGCGACAACCGCGCCACGGCCGCTTACGTCGCCGGCCAGCTCGGTCTGGACACGTTCTTTGCGGAAGTTCTCCCAGGCGACAAAGCCGCGACGGTCGAACGGTTGCAGAAGGAGGGGCAGCGGGTCGCAATGGTTGGAGACGGGGTCAACGACGCGCCGGCGCTCGTCCAAGCGGACGTCGGAATTGCGATCGGCGCGGGGACCGACGTGGCGATGGAGTCTGCGGACATCGTCCTCGTGCGGAACAATCCAAGGGATGTCGTGCGCCTCATCCGTTTGAGCCAGCTCACGTCGAGGAAGATGAGACAGAACCTCATCTGGGCGACCGGCTATAACGCGTTCGCTCTGCCGCTTGCCGCGGGCGTCGGAGTGCCGGTGGGAATCGTCCTACGGCCCGAGTGGGGCGCGCTCTTCATGGCCGCCTCGAGCATCATCGTCGTGACGAACGCCCTCCTCATGCGACGTCAGGCCGTCTGACCGTCCTCGTCCAGCGACGTCGAGCACGAAGGCGGCAGTGATGATCGTGCCGACACGGAGGAACTGTCCCCAGACCTTGTACAAGCCGGGAATGGGGAAGGTTGTCTCAAAGGCCACGTCCGGGCCGCCACGCCAGGATCCAACGACCTCGCGGGTACGATGGACATGGACGAATGTCTGGGCGTCCTCGCTGATCACGACGCAATGGCCACCCGCTGACATGAGCGGCCTCAGGTCTGTCACCGGACTCCCGTCTGGATGGGCGAGCGAAAACGTTAGGAAAACGGGTTTCTCTGCCGCGACCGCGTCCCGAGGCGTAAGGGTCACGCGGTATTGTCCGTCCATCACGGCCTTCGTCGTTTCCCGATCCGGGACGAGAGCGATTGGCTGATGGATCCGCCCGCCCTCAACCCGCAAGCGGAACGCGACCAGTGCCCGCTCGCCGCCTTTCGGCTTCGCCTCGGCCCAGAACCGGTACGGACCGGCTTTTGGAAACGTGAAGGCGAGCTGGAAGACACCGTCCGGAGTTCCGGATGGACGTGATCGAAGAAGGCGAGGTCCTCGGAGACAACGACTAGATGCATGCGTCGGCCGTGGACGAGGTCGAACTCGCGGATCGGATTCGAGACAGCCGAGTCCGTCACGACGATACGGAGCAGAGTCGGCCGATTAGCGAGAGGCGAAACGGGACTTGTCTGTAGCTTGATGTCGTAGAATCTTGCCTTGCGTCCGAGCTCTTTCGGTCTCGACGCGTTGTGTCGCCTGGTCACTACCGTGTAAGCGGGCAGAATGATCTTCCCTCATTTGAACGGACCCCCAAGTTCACCGAAACAACAATAGGCCCCAATACTCACTTGTGTCAGGACCGGGCGCAGGTCAATTGGTCTACGGCGGCCACGTTACATCCCTTGCTCCTCAAGGCAACAGTTTGTCACGACAAACCCACTCGCCGTTTTCTTGACCGTGATCGAGTTGGCGGTCCGATTTGTTACATCGAAGCCACCGAACTTGACCGTCTCTTTAGCTCGGACCCGAACCTCGGCCGTTCGACTCTTCGCCATCGTATCGTGAATGCGGTCGTCGTTCAAAAGCATCGGGGTCACCAGCGATTGGGCCCAAGAGAGGAGCAAAAAAATACATGAACCCTAAGTGATAAGCGAAGACCAGAAGCGAGCCCTTCCTCGTTGAAGCGCATGCACGAAGACGTAAAGTCAGCGGCTTTCGTCATTCCCACAATGGGAACTCCCGTAGTCACGGCCAGTCTGTTGCTAGCCGGTTTCTTCGCATATTCCCTGTTTCCCACCCTCTTGATCTCCATGCTGAGGTTTCCCGCCGCCATTCTAAGCGTCGGCGTGAACCTGCTTACAATGGGCCTCACGGTCAGATGGAGGCTTCTTGAAAAGCTTCGCCACCTCGTTCAGGCGGGTGCCTGGCTGGGCCGAAATGAGTGATCACGTTTCCTTGTTGTCTCACAGTCAGTGAGTATGCCCGTACCGGTGGGGGTCGCTGTCGAACGCCTTCAAGCAACCTTGCGAGCAGAAGAAGAACGTCGTGTGGTCGTGCGTTCGGCTGCCTGCAGTTCGCTTCGAATCGACTTCCATCCCGCAAACGGGGTCTTTTGCCATGTGTCACCTCCTTAGAATTTCGGCGTAAAGCGCCGCAGGGTCATCGAGTTCATGACGACGGAGACGGAGCTGAAGCCCATCGCGGCGCCCGCGATGATCGGATTCAGGACGATTCCCAATCCGGCGAGGACCCCAGCGGCGAGCGGGATGAGGGCCGCGTTGTAGAAGAACGCCCAGAACAGGTTCTGGCGGATCTTCTGGACCGTTCGCCGGCTCAACTGAATCGACGCCACGACGTCCCGCAGGTCATCCTTGATCAGGACGATGCCGCCCGCTTCCATGGCCACATCCGTTCCGCTTCCGAGCGCGATCCCGACATCGCTCTGAGCGAGCGCGGGCGCATCGTTGATCCCGTCGCCGACCATCGAGACGACCTTGCCGGCGCCCTGCAGCTCCTTGATTTTCTCCTCCTTTTGGTCGGGGAGGACTTCCGCGATGACGCGATCGACGCCGGCTTGGCGAGCGATCGCTTCCGCCGTCCGGCGGTTGTCGCCTGTCATCATGATGACCTCGATCCCCATCGCCTTCAGCGCGCGGACCGCCTCAATAGAGTGGTCCTTCAAGGTGTCGGCGACCGCCACCACGCCCGTAGTCGTTGCGTCCTCCGCCAGGATCATCGCCGTCTTTCCGTCCGCCTCGAAGCGCTGAAGGACCGCTTCGGCTCCAGCGATGGAGACTCCCGCATCTGCCATCAGTTTGCGATTCCCAAGAAGGACCGGACGGCCGCCAATCCGCGCGCGGATTCCTAGGCCCGGAATCGCTTCGAAGTCTACCGGGTCCTCCGTGGGCAGGCCTCGCGCGGCGGCCTCGCGTACAATCGCCTCTCCGAGCGGGTGCTCAGACCCTTTCTCCGCCGAGGCTGCGAGGCGGAGCACATCCGCTTCCGATCTCGAGCCGAACGCCGCCACGTCGGTGACCGACGGCTTGCCTTTCGTCAGCGTGCCGGTTTTGTCGAAGACGACCGTCGTCAGCTTGTGCGCTTTCTCGAGATACTCCCCGCCTTTGATTAGCAGCCCGTTCTCGGCGCCCTTGCCCGTGCCGACCATGATCGCGGCGGGCGTCGCGATTCCGAGCGCGCAGGGGCATGCGATGATCAGGACCGCGATGAAGAACAGGAGGGCATGGGCAACCGACTGGCCCAGCGGGATATACCAGGCAAAGAATGTGAACGTCGCGATTGCCACGACCGCGGGCACGAAGACGGACGACACCCGATCCGCGAGCTTCTGGATGGGGGCCCGGGCGACCTGGGCATCTTCGACGAGCTTGATAATTTGGCTCAACGTCGTATCCGCTCCCACCCGGGTCGCGCGGATCTTCAAGAAGCCCGTCTTGTTGACCGTCGCCCCGATCGCCGTGTCGCCGATCTTCTTGTCGACCGGAATCGATTCCCCCGTGATCATCGATTCGTCGATTGCGGAGAACCCTTCCACGATCGTCCCGTCGACGGGCACACGCTCGCCCGGTCGGATGATCACGAGATCCTCAAGCTGAACGAGCTCGACCGCGACTTCCTCTTCCCGGCCGTCACGGAGCACGTGCGCGGTCCGCGGCGCGAGGTCCATCAGCTTCCGGATCGCGTCACTCGCCTTGCCCTTCGCGATCTCCTCGAAGTACTTTCCCAGGAGGATCAGGCCAATGATCACCGCGGCGGTGTCATAGTACGTCGCCGGGTCGACGCCCCGCACGCCAACGTATGGGAGGAAGGTTACGATGGCGCTGTAGCCCCACGCAGCGGACGTCCCGATCGCGATGAGCACGTCCATGTTCGCACTCCGGCTCCGGATCGCGTCCCAGAAGCCGCGGTAGAATCGCCACCCTGCGACGAACTGGACCGGTGTCGCGAGGACAAAGAATACGACGTTCATCGGTTCCACCAGATTCGACCAGAACCATCCGAGGCCCATTCCCAGGGCCACGACGAAGAGTGGGATCCCAACCCCGAGGCTAAGGGCCGTGAGTCGCTTCAGCCGCGTGAGCTCCTTTTCCGGGGCGGTGAAGGTCTCGAGGCACGTCTCGGAGCAGAAGTAGTACTTTCGACCGCGGACGGTCGCCGTGAGATGGGTGCCCGAGTCCACGTACATTCCGCAAACCGGGTCCGTCGGCATCGAGTTCCCACGTCTGCAAGAGCGACGGTCGGTCATTCCGATTGGCGTTTACATTTGTAAAGCTTCATTACCCGCGCCGCGACTTGCCAGGGCACCATGCAGCTTGACCGAACAGATGCGAAAATCCTCCGTGCGCTACAAGAAGATGCTCGGCGGTCGTTCCGAGAGCTCGCGCGGCGCGTCGGGGTGAGCGTTCCGACCGTGAGCGCACATGTGGCGAACCTGGAGCGTCTCGGGGTACTGTCGGGATATCACGCAACAATCGACCCTGAGAAACTCCACCAAGTTCGACTGTTCTTGATCCTGAAATGTCGATCGAGGGAAGCCGAACGCGTCGGTCAAGTACTCGCGAAGCTCCCCGAAGTGCGTTGGACGATCCGGACCATCGAATCCCGGCTCATCGCGGAGGCGGTCCTCCGATCATCGAAGGCAGTCAATCCCTTCCTCGAGCGGGTGGGATCCCTCGACGGCGTCGTTTCGTTCACGCATCACGTCGCGGCGAAACGATTCAAGGAAGCACCGCGGGCGATCCTTTCCGGGCCTCTGTCGACGACCGTCGCATGTTTCGAGTGCG
>VBME01000166.1 GCA_005878995.1 Methanobacteriota archaeon
CAGCATCCAAGGACTTGTCGAGGGCGTTGTACGAGGCTAGGTTTTCGCCGATTGGATCCATTCCCACGTCCGGCGCAAGCCGGTCTCCAGGTCGACCTTCGGTTGCCAGCCAAACGCGCGACGGATCCGACGTGTATCCAGGACGCAGGCCGGCTCATCCCCGGGCAGGGTCGGCGCTCGAAGCGGTTCGAAGCGATCGCCGATGACTTTGGCCATGACAGTGAACAATTCGCGGATGGACGTCCCGCGGCCTGATCCGACGTTGAACACGTGGTCCTCGGATGAGCCGAGCACGGCGATCGCCGCTGACGCCGCGTCCGACGCGTAGAAGAAGTCTTTCACCGTCGTTCCATCTCCGTAGAGAGTTGGACTCTTCCCGCCGCGAAGAAGGCCGAAGACGACCGCGACGACACCCATTTTCCCAGCGGGATCCTGGCGAGGGCCGTACGGGTTCCCGTAACGGACAACCGCGTAGTCCAGGCCGTAAATCCGATGCGCGGCTGCGAGGTGCGACTCAATCGCGATCTTTGTTGCGGCATACGGGCTCCCAGGCCGAAGCGGAGCGTCCTCGGGAACCGGCAGTCGATCCGGCTTCCCATACAGGGTTCCTCCGGACGATGGGAATACGATTTTCTCGACCTTCGCCTTCTGAGACGCTCGCACGAGCCGGAGGGTCCCCACGAGGTTCTGATTGTCGAGTTCCGGGTCCTCAATCGAAGTCTTCGGAATCGTGGTCGTGGCGTAGTGAAAGACGTAGTTGCAACTCTGCGTGGCGTCTTCAAGGGCATGCGCGTCCAGCATGTTTCCACGGAGGAACTGGACGTCTTTCCAGGCCGTGGACAACTCCGCCGCGGGCGGCCGGAGGTCCAAGACGCGGACCTCGTGGCCTTCGGCGAGCAGCGCATCGACGACGTGGCTCCCGAGGAATCCAGAGCCTCCGACGACGAGAGACCGGACCACGGAATCCACCGACACCGGGCGCAATTGAGGCGCGGAACATAGCTCTTTGCAGAACCTTCACAGTCGCCATCTGCAACCGCGGTGTCCGTTCTTCATGCTCCCAGGCTGGTCCAGGAACAGTTAGGGAATCGACGGGTCCCATCCTCGGTGGCGTGGACCAGGATTGCCGGGGCAAAGGCTGCGCGCAATCCTTAAGGGCGCCGCGCAAGTTCCGGACGGAGGTTCTGTCGCAATCGATGACACCTCGGCTCACCGATGGATCGTCGCCGGTTTGGCCCCGGTCGTCGGGTGGCGACGTGATGTCGGAGAAACGCCTGCATCCGACGCTCAGCGACCGGAACTACCTCCATCTCGCCCCCATTACCCACGTCATCGAGGCGACGGTCCGCTCCGGACTCGAAGGTACCGCACTCAGAGTCCTCGACGTCGGATGCGGATCAAAGCCCTACGCTCCAGTGTTCGCTGCTCGATGCAAGTCGTACGTTGGAGTCGACATCGGGCCGCGGTCCGCGGCCGATGTCCTCTCCGCCGGAGAACGATTGCCGTTCCGCGAGGGAAGCTTTGACGTCGTCCTCTGCACGCAGGTGCTCGAACACGACCCGCACCCGGAACAGACCGTCCTGGAAGCCTACCGAGTCCTCGTCCCCGACGGCACTCTCATACTCTCGACCATCGGAGTGTGGTTCAAGCACGGCAAGGTCGACTACTGGCGGTGGACCGACGACGGACTCCGGAGAATCTTGCGCCCTTTCCGCAGGGTCGACATCCACAATTGCGGCGGGCAGTACAGCGCGCTCTTTCAGATCCTCAATCTCTATGCGGATCCTCTGCCGGTCGGCCGGAGGCTCTTCTACCTGGTGAGCAACCTGATGGGACTCGCTCTTGATCGGGTTCTGCCCGCACAGAACCTGATCGTGAACTACGTCGTCGTCGCTCGGAAGTGACGAGAGCTGTGCGACCGGGTGAACGAATGAGCGCGTCGGACGACGAGTCAATTGCGTCCGCCGACCTCCGCCACCGAACCTACGATTACGGGCGGTATGAAGGCCGAGACTGGCGATTCTTCGAGCCCGTGCTCGCGCGGATGCATCCCGCTCCGCTTGTCCTCGACCTCGGGGCTGGACTGGGCCTCTTCCTCGAGTGCTGCCGGGAGCACGAAGTTCCTGCGATCGGCATCGAGCTCTCGCGGGAAGGCGTACGTGCGGCGGCCGGACGGGGACTTTCGATTGTCCACGGCGACATCACGCAGCCGCTGCCATTTCGAGATGCGTCGTTCGGCTCCGCGTTGGCCCATCACGTACTCGAGCACGTCCCGCTGGAGAAGGAACGTCTAATTCTGAGAGAGGTCCGCCGGACCCTTCGGCCGGGGGGATTCCTCCTCGCCGTGTCCCCGAACATTCACCATCCCCAAGCGCGGGACGACCCCGACCATGTCAACCTCTTCACCCCTCACGAACTTGCCGTCGAGGCGCGCGCGGCGGGCTACACCCGCGTAGAGCTTGGGACGAACTTTTGGCGGCAGTTCTGGGAGCCGAAGATTCATCTCGGTCAGGTCGGGGCCTTACTTGCCGGCTTGTTGTGGAAACTTGCGCCGATCGACCGTTTGGCGGGAAGCGCCTCGGTCCTCGCTTGGAAATGAACGGAGAGCGCGTTGCAAGCTACGAGAACGTGACGCATGGTCCTGCGGGCTTGGTACGGCGGTCGAGATGGCGCGCTCGGAGAGCCAGGGAATTACCCATTCACGAAAGGGCAGTTTGTCAACGCGCCGGTCTTTCCCCGCTACGCTTTTATAGCCATTACCTCTTTTCGCGGCTCGTCTGACTCTCGTCGGACGCCAGAAGGCTATAGATGGGATGGGTAGTAGCAGGGCCCTTCAGTGCTGACGTTCCCCCACGAAGGTGACGACGTTGTTTCTGAAACAAATCGAGATGGAGAACTTCAAGTCGTTCGGGCGAAAGATCTCAGTCCCGTTCCTTCAGGGATACACCTCGATCACCGGCCCGAACGGATCCGGGAAGAGCAACATCGCGGACGCGATCCTGTTCGTCCTCGGCCCGAAGAGCTCGAAGGCGATCCGCGCCGGCAAGCTGACGGACCTGATCTGGAACGGCGGCAAAGACAAGAAGCCCGCCGACTCCTGTCAGGTGAGCCTCCTCTTCGACAACTCGGACCGCCAGATCCCGGTCGAGGCGGACGAGGTGAAGCTCACCCGGTACGTCGGGTTGAGCCCCTCCGTGGATGGCGGGTACAATTCGTACTTCTACATCAACGACCGGAAGTCCTCCCTGTCCGAATTCGATTCGCTGCTGGCGCACGCCCGGATTTCCGCGGAAGGCTACAACCTCGTGCAGCAAGGGGACATCCAGCGGATCGTCTCGATGTCCTCGATCGACCGCCGCCGCATCCTCGACAACATCGCAGGAATCACGAAATTCGACGACGACATCGCCCAAGCGGAAGGCAAGCGCCGGGAGACGGAGGAAAACCTCGACCGGATCCGAATCATCCTCGAGGAAATCGACCGTCAGATCAAACAGCTCGAGGTGGATCGCGACGGAGCGCTGAAGTTCAAAGACCTCAACGGGCGCCTCACCACCGCGAAGGCGCAACTCGCGTACAAGAATCGCGAGCTGATCGAGCGGCAAATCGTCGGGACGAAGGAGCAAATTACGAAGCACGAAGCCGACAAGGCGAAGCTCGAAGGCCAGAAAGCCGAGCTCCGCAACCTGCTCGATGCCGCCGTCGCGCGCCTCAGCGCGCTGGAGCAGGAGATGGCGGACCGGGGCGGCGAGGAAGCGAAGCAACTCAAGGAGAAACTCGATGGGCTTCGAATCCAGCGCGCCCGCGCGGCGGACGGAATCGAGACCTCGAAGGAGGCGCTGAAACAGATCCGCGTCGATACGGGGGATGCAAACAAGGAGCGCGCCAAGGTCCAGAGGGAGACGGACGCGCTCGCGCGAGAGCGGACAAATGTCGACGGGCGTGTCGGCGAGCTCGATGGGCAGATCAAGAGTGCCGATCAAGATCTTCATGAGGTCGACGAACTCGCATCGAAAAGCGACGCGAAGGTGCTCGGAATCCAAAAGCAGATCATCGCACTCAACAACGAGATCGATCAAGTCGAGGAGAAACTCAAAGGGATCGTCCTCGAGGGCGACCGGACGAAGGAGGCGATGGGCCGCCTCGAGTCGGAGATTTCCCAGATTGGTGAATCCCGAAAACAATACCAGGTCGAGTTCGACGACACCGACTGGCAGCTGAAGGAGCTCCGGTCGTCTACGAAGGAATCCGGGAAGAGTCTGCAGAAGCTCCAACAGGAATTTCACGAGAAACGCGCAGAAGAGGCGAAGCTCGCGAAAGAGCAGGCGGAATTGCAGACGGCGATCCTCAGCCTCACCCGCCAGTACGCCCAGCTCAAGGCCGAAGCGGACGTCGCGGAAAACATGAAGCGGGGATACACCGCCGCCGTGACCGCGATCCTGGAATGCCGCGAGACCGGGTCCATCAAAGGGATCCATGGCACCGTGGCGCAACTCGCCCACGTCGATCCGCAGTACGAGACCGCCATCGTCACCGCCGCGGGCGCCCGGATGCAGGCGATCATCGTCGACGATGACACCGTCGCGGCCCAGTGCATCGACTTCTTGAAGAGGCGCAAGATCGGCCGCGCGACGTTCCTGCCCCTCAGCAAGATGCTGGTCGGCAAGCCGAGGGGCAAGGCGATCCTGGTGGCGAAGGAGTGCCTCGGATTCGCGATCGACCTCTGCCACTTCGACGAGAAGTACCGGGACGCGTTCTTCTACGTCTTCGGCGACACGCTCGTCGTCCAGACACTCGACGAGGCCCGGAAGTGGATGGGCGGCGTCCGCCTCGTGACCGTCGAGGGCGAGTTGATCGAGGCCTCGGGCGCGATGATCGGCGGCGACATGGAGCGCTCCACGGTCAAGTTCGGGCCGAGCGCCGCGAGCGAGATGGAGAAGATCGCGGAAAAGCTGCGCGAGGCCCAGGCGCACGCCGAGAACGTCGCCAACCTTCTCGACGGAATCCGAAAGGAGATCCTGGACCTCGAGGGGACGATCAAAGACTCCGGCGGCAAGAGCGGAGCAGTCGAGGTGAAGGCCAGCACGTTAGAGGCGAAACGGCGTGAATTCACGGCGAGGCTCGCCGCCGCGGACAAGGACCTCACCGAGCGGAAGGATCGATTTGATCTCGCGGAGAAGACCGCGAAGCGCATCGAGGAAGACCTTGCGAAGTTCTCGAAAGCGCTCGAGGCCTTGAAGGCGAAACGGGACGAGCGGAAGAAGGCCGTCATCGAGGCGACGCCCCAGCAAATCTCCTCGCGAATGAAGGAACTGATGAGCCGCCGCGCGACCCTCGCAGAGGAACTGAGTGGCCTACGGTCGAAGCTCGAGGCGATGGCGACCCAGACCGCGTTCCTTGAGGAGCGCCGCGGGGAGGTCGACGCCCGCATCGGGACCTTGGACGACCAGCGAAAGGATCACGAGAAGCGGATCGAGTCGAACCAGGAGTCGCTCGGCCGCCTCGAGACGGAGATTCGGGGGCTCGAGAAGACGGAAGCCCAGATGGGCAAACAAATCAAGGATCTCCAAGACGCCCGCGATACGGCGTACAAGGGGAAGACCGACCGCGAGGCGGACCTCGACAAAGTCACGCACAAGCTCGAGACGAAAGAGGACTTCCTCCTGAAAATGGAGACGGAGCTGAAGGTGCAAGAGGAGCAGCTCGCCGAGGCCGAACGCGTCATGAAGGAAATGGCCGTCGAGGTGACAGAGGGGCGACTCCCGACTCTCCAGGAGCTCAAAGCCACGATCACAGAGTGCGAGGCGGCGATCAACGCCCTCGGTCCCATCAACCTGCGGGCCCTCGAGGATTATGAGGCGCAGCAGGCGCGCGCGA
>VBME01000049.1 GCA_005878995.1 Methanobacteriota archaeon
CGGACCCGCGGGCAGCCGCTCACGTCGCGACGCGGATACGTCATGTCGATCGCCTTGCTCGCAGGCGCGACCGTCTTCATCAACATCCTCCTCACCCCGTATCGCCCCTCGGTCTGGCACCTCCTCGGAGCCGCGGCCGCCGTCGCGTTCCTCGTTTGGGCCGCGAAGAAGTACGCAGGCCTGCTCTGGGCCCGGCTGCCCTCGAGAAAGGATCCGCATTCCCCGCGCGTCTATGCGCTCGCGGGATTCGGTTTCCTGATGGGATCCTTCCTCCTCTACGGCGGAGGGCCGTTCTTCGGAGTCATCCCCGCCATCACGATCCTCGAAGGGGCCGCCGTCCTCATGGGCGTCATGCTCCTCGTGCGCCGCACCTCCGACGATCCGGCGAGGTGGGCCCGGCAGCGCTTCGCCTTCGTCGCCGGGGCCATGGGCTTCCTGATTGTCCTGGCGGCGTTCCTGGAACTTGCGGGGTGGCGGGGCATGGGCGTCGTCGGAGCCGCGTTCACGTTCCTCTTGATCCGGCTCTATCGCCGTTTGTCCGGGGCGATCGAGGTGGGCGCCATCGTCCCCCTCACACCCCCAACACTGTAAGTTTTCCCCAACCCGCGGAACTCTTTATGCCGTCGGCCGCGGTTCGCGGTCTCCATGGTGAGCATCGCTGACTTCCGCGACATCTACGAGTACAACTGGCGGGTCCTCCGCGACTTTTGTGATGCCCTCGCGAAATTGCCGGAGGACGAACTCCTGAAGAACCGCGAGGCGACGCACGAATCCCTGAAGAACATCTTCCATCACATCCTCTCGGTCCATGACGGTTGGCTGAACGTGACCGCGCAGGGCGCGTCCGCGGATCCCGTGATGCGGGAGAAAGACTTCGACGAGGTCCGGACGATGGAGTCGCTACGAGGGTACATGGAGAAAATCATCGCGAAAGAGAAACGATTCCTCTCGAAGCTCACAGATAAGGAGCTCGACCGCGGCGTCCAACCGGAGTGGAAGACCCGTCCGCATCCGCTCCGCGACGCGTTGATGCAGGTGACCTTCGAGCAGGCGCACCACACGGGCGAACTGATCGCTCTGCTCTGGCAAATCGACGTTGAGCCACCGGAGATGACCTGGATCGATGTGCGCCTCGTGATCAAGGGCGATTCGGAGCCCTCATAGGAAGAGTCGGCTCGTCATCGCCTGCAAACCGGAGAACTCGCTCGGATCCCCGGTCCACTTGGCCATAGAAGGGCCGTAGCGACGCTCCGCCCGCTCCAAGAAGATCCGCATCTCCTCCTGGACCTCGACGGGCGGTTTGCCCGTGATTGCGACCGCGAGGATGAACTTGGGACTCCGCTCGATGACGATGGTCCGGTCGCCGAGCTCGAGACGACGCAACTCGTCCGCGCCGACCGCGAACGACACGCGCGCGAAGTTCATGATCGCTGTGAGCATCCCGGCCATGACGTCGGGATCGATCTCCGCGCCTTCGGAGCGGCTCGCATGGGTCAGGAGGAGACCGCCCCCCTCGATCACGAAGACGTCCTCGACCTCGTAGCCAATCTTCTCGGGAACCGCGAGAGGCTCGAAGTCCCGATCGAGGACGGTGGCGGTTGCCTCGTCGAGTGCCCGTGGGTCGGCGCTCGCCAGGAGCACCCCGTCGCCCGCGGTGACGAGGTCTCTCAACGTATTCAGGAGACGCACGACTCGCGCCGCCGCCAGGTAATTGGAGAGGTACTCGATGCCCTCGAGCGCGACGACGGCTTTGGGCTGAGAAGCAACAAACTCGCGCACGAGCCGTTCGAGCAGCTCCGGGTTCGTCGGCGGGACCCGGTTCTGGCCCACGGCCGACGTGAGCCACAGGATGGGAGTGGTTGGGATATCGTAATCGTCGCGGACCTCGGTCGGCGTCCGTCGGGTGATGACGAGTCCCAGCGAGCCGAGGCGGACGGCCTCGGCCGCCGCGAGGAACACGAGGCGCGGCCGGCGCTCCCGGATCGCGTATCCGTGCCCCGGTTTGAGGGCGAACCGCCGCGGCACGCCCACCGGTTCCTCTTTCTGCGGCGTCACCACGAACATCTGGTAGCGCACGACCGCGACGACGAAGAGTGCCGCCATCGTGAACGCGGTGATCGTCAGGTAGGGGGGCGGGTACGTTTCCGTGAAGATTCGCAAGTACGCGTACGACTCGGCGCCCGTTCCGTGAATCGCGACGCCCGCCGCCATCAGCATCGCCTGCTTCCGCACGATCGGATCCTTGTTCCGGATCAAGGTGCGGATGAGGACCGCGAGGGCCGTCGACATGAAGAGCGTCGCGAACAGGGCGAGGCTCCCCCGGGCCCAGACGTCCTCGATGACGACGCCGATGCCCCCGTATTGGTTCCCGACGGTCGTGACCTGCACCGTGACTCCGATCGCGACGACGAGGAGCGATACCTGGAGGAACAGGTTCACGAGACGGCGCCGCATGATCTCGAAGCCGAGGAAGTACTGGCCGATGAACGAGGCGGTGAAGCCGACCGCGAGCATGTGGAAGAAGTAGAAGAGACGGGCGATCGCGAGCGGCCCCGAATTCGAGCCGTAGTAGTCCAACGTCGACGTCCGCAGGAGATAGGCGAACGTCCCCGCGAGGACGAAGAACACCATCGCCACCACGAACGTGTCGCCCGCCCGGCGGTTCGGGATTTTCCGGACGACGTACCCGGCGACGAGGAGCGCGAGGGAGCTGCTTCCCACCGAGATGAGAGAGTACCACTGGGAGGCTTCGACCATCTGCCCCCCGCGGCGTACTTTGGGGAGCGTAAAAGCCCTTTCCCCAAAGTCTCGGATTTGAATCAATCAACCAGCCAAGCCATGGTGCGAGTCATGGTCCGGTTCGATATTCGCCAGACTTTTAGTATCACCCCCACGTCAGCGGCTTTGTGCCGCGAATCGACGTCGTCCGTGCGAGCGGCCTGAAGAAAGGGAGCTCAACCCGCGGGGTCAGTCGGGCGAAGGCGTTCGAGTCGGCGAACGTCCTCGTCTCGCGATCGCGACTCGCTGCGAAAGCGGTCTCGGATTGGCACCACCATGGAGCCCGCCACCTCTATGGCTTCCTGGCCTCCGGTCACATGAGACTTGAGTATGGACCGAACGGAAGGAAGGTCGCCGATGTGCGGACCGGAGACTTCTTCCACATTCCGCCGGGACTGGTCCACCGCGATGTAAACCCAAGTCGAGACCGGGGCGTCGTCGTCGTGAGCGTCCTCATCGGGAAAGGGCGGCCCGTTATCAACGTCGACGGCCCTTGAGGTCGAGGAATGGCCCTGAACGCAAAGGACCGCGTTTTCGTCGTCACGGGTGCGAACTCCGGCATCGGCAAGGCAACCGCGCTCGGACTCGCCCGCCCAGGGGGGACCGTGGTCATGGCGTGCCGGAACGCGGATCGTAGCGAGGCGGCGCGGCAGGACATCGTGCGACAGTCGGGGAACGCACACGTCGCCGTCATGATCGTCGATCTCGCCAGCGAGGCGTCGACCCGAGCCTTCGCCAAGGAATTCCAGAGGCGGTATCCGCGCCTCGACGCCCTCGTCAACAATGCGGGGGTCTACATGTCACGCCGAGAGGTCACGGCGGACGGCCTCGAGCGCACGTTCGAGGTGAATTACCTCTCCGGATTTCTGCTGACGCAGTTGCTCCTCGAGCTCCTGAAGAAATCCGCGCCCTCGCGCGTCGTGAACGTGTCATCGAGTGCGCACCGGGGCGGGCGAATCCGGTTCGACGACCTCCAAGGCGAACGCCGCTACGGTGGCTTCCGTGCTTACGGGCAGTCAAAGCTCGCGCAAGTCTTGTTCACGCAGGAGCTCGCTCGGCGCCTCGAGGGCACCGGGGTCACGGTGAATGCGTGCCATCCGGGCGTCATCCGCACGAACCTCGCCATGGGTGGCTCGTCGGTCGTCGTCCGATTCGGCAAGCTGTTCTTGAGGGGCCCCGCCAAAGGCGCCGAGACGCCAATCTACCTTGCGACCTCGCCCGAGGTCGAAGGCATCTCCGGGAAGTACTTCGTCAGGAACCAGGTCCTGGCGCCGTCCGCGAGAGCCCAAGACCCGGCGGTCGCCCGTCGACTTTTCGAGGTCAGCATGGAGCTCGCGCATCTCTCCGCATGATGGCAAGGCTCCGCACCGGAACCCTTATGGCGGGCTCCTTCCGTGCCGCGCGGGCCCATGGAAGGGAAGCGGGTCCTCGTCACGGGTGGCGCCGGGTTCATCGGCTCCCACCTCGTCGAGCGGCTCGGGGCGCGCAACGAAGTCACGGTCCTCGATGATCTCTCGACGGGGTCGCTCCGGAACCTCGCGGCCGTCCCCGGCGAGCTTCATGTGAAACGAGCGTCCATCCTCGACACGGATGTTGTCGCCCCCGCCATGGCCGGGCAGGACGTCGTCTATCACCTTGCCGCCAAGACCTCCGTGCCGGAGAGCGTCGCCAAGCCCGACGCGTACTGGCGGACCAACGTCGAAGGCACGTTGACCATCCTCAAGGCCGCCGCCGACGCCCGCGTCCGCCGGGTCGTATTCACGTCGAGCGCTGCCGTGTACGGCACATCCGAGGTGAACCCGAAGGTCGAGACGATGCGGCCCGCGCCCGCGTCGCCCTACGCCACGACGAAGATGGTCGGAGAGTTCGCGTGCGTCGAGATTGCTTCCCTGAAGGGTCTCGCGACGGTCGCCGTCCGAGTCTTCAACGCGTACGGGCCGCGGCAAGATCCGACCTCGGCCTATGCGGGCGTCATCGCGAAGTTCTGCACGGCCTTCGCCGCGGGCAAACCGATCGAGATCCACGGCGACGGCCAGCAGACGCGGGACTTCCTGTACGTCGGAGACCTCGCGGAGGCCCTCGAACTTGCAGGGGAAGGACCTGTCGCCGACCAAGTCCTGAACCTCGGTTCGGGAAAGGCGACGTCCGTCAACGAGGTCGCCCGCGTCCTCTCGGAGATCACGCACACGTCGCCCCGCATGGCGCACAAGCGCCCTCGGGACGGGGACATCCGTCACTCCCTCGCGGATATCGGAAAGGCGCGGGAGAAGCTCGGGTTCCGGCCGCGGACCTCGTTACGGGAGGGGCTCGAGAAGACCCTTGCCTTTTTCCGGACGGAAGGAACGCCGGCCTAGCGGGGCCTAGGCCGCTGACCCGGAAAAGGAGGAAAGAGGGCGGGCACGCCCTCTACCGTTCGCTCACAGCTCGTCTTCCGGCGTGCGCGGTTGGGTCACGACCCGGCCCGGCGGTTCGGGCGACATCACCTGGACCGGGTTCCGTGGACGCCGCATCTGCAGGAGGAGCATCGCCACGAGGAGGACGATGACGATCGCCAATGCCATGTTGACGTACGACATCGTCTGCGTCGCCTGTTCCGCTCGTGCGTTCGACAGGTCCTGCCGCGTCTGGTTCAGCTGATTCCACAGGCTGCTGATCTGACTCCGGAGGTTCGCGAGGGCCGCCGCAGTCGCGGCATGGTTCGCGACTTGCGAGTTCTGCAACGCCGTGACCTGATTCTGCAGGGCCACCAGCTGGTTCTGCAAGGCTGTGATGTTCGCTTGGGCGTCCGAAAGCTGCGCCTGCAAC
>VBME01000050.1 GCA_005878995.1 Methanobacteriota archaeon
GACCGCGATTTCCCGGGACGATGGCCTCGAGCTCCGAGATTGCTACATCGTCGCAGCGGTCCGATGCGCCCCGCCTGCGAACAAGCCGACCCGTGCGGAGTTCGCCCGGTGCCAGCCGTATCTGGAGCGGGAAGCGATGCTCCTCCCGAACTTGAGGGTCGTCGTGGCGCTCGGCGGGGTTGCGATGGCGCGCTTCCTCAGCGCGTGGCGGGCGACCGGACACGCGGTTCCCACGCCGGCGCCAAAGTTCCGCCATGGGGCGATTTACTCCTTGTCTCCCATCACCCTGATCGCATCGTACCATCCGAGTCAGCGGAACACCCAGACGGGCCTCCTTAGGGAGGGGATGTTCAACAGCATCTTCCGATCCGCGCGGCGGATTCTGGAGGGGGCCAGCGATTCCGGACGCCCGCACTCGGTTGGTTAACCTTGTTTAAGGTTGATATAGGCCTCCTCGGTGCCAAAAGGCTTTACTGCTCCCGCGGCTCCCTGACCCGTGCCGGAGCCGCGCAAGGTCATCATCCTCGGCGCCGCGGGCCGGGATTTTCACAACTTCAACGTCATCTTCCGGAACGATTCGTCGTTCCGCGTCGTCGCGTTCACGGCCACGCAGATCCCCGGAATCGAGGGCCGCAAGTACCCCGCCTCCCTTGCGGGGCCGCTCTACCCGGATGGGATCCCGATCTTCCCGGAAGAGGACCTCCCTCGGCTGATCGCGAAGCACGGCATCCAGACGTGCCTCTTCGCTTATTCCGACGTCGAGTACGGCTACCTCGGCCACCGGATCGCCCTCGCGAACGCGGCGGGAGCCGACTTCCGGCTCCTCGGGGCGCAGGAGACGATGCTCAAAGCGAAGGTGCCCGTCGTCGCCATCTGCGCGGTCCGGACCGGGAGCGGCAAGAGCCAGACGACGCGGCGCGTGGCCAGCATCCTGCGCGCGGCCGGGAAGAAGGTCGTCGTGATTCGCCACCCGATGCCGTACGGCGACCTCGCCTCGCAGGCGGTCGAGCGATTCGCGACGTACGAGGATCTGGACAAGTACCAGACGACGATCGAGGAACGCGAAGAATACGAGCCGCACATCGACAAAGGCACCGTCGTCTACGCCGGCGTCGACTACGAGAAAATCTTGCGGCAAGCGGAGACCGAGGCGGAGATCCTCCTCTGGGACGGCGGGAACAACGACACCCCGTTCCTCAAGCCGGACCTCCTCCTGGTCGTCGCGGACCCGCTCCGACCCGGCCACGAACTGTCGTACTACCCGGGCGAAACGAACGTCCGCATGGCAGACGTCGTCGTCGTCAACAAGGTCGATACCGCGACTCCGGAAAACGTGGAGATCGTGAAGCGCAACGTCCGTACCGTGAATCCGGACGTCGTCATCGTCGAGGCCGCCTCGCCAATCACCCCGGACGACACGGTGCAGATTCGCGGGAAGCGGGTCCTCGCGATCGAGGACGGCCCAACCCTCACCCACGGCGGCATGGAGTACGGCGCCGCCTACATCGCGGCGCAGCGGTTCGGTGCCGCGGAGATCGTGAGCGCCGTGAACCATGCGGTGGGCTCGATCAAGGAGACGTACAAGAAGTACCCGAACTCCCGAAAGATCTTGCCCGCGATGGGTTACGGCCCGAAGCAGATCAAGGAGCTGGAGGAGACGATCGACGCAACGCCCTGCGACCTGGTCCTGAGCGGCACGCCGATCGATCTGAGCCGCGTGCTCAAGACGAAGAAACCCGTGGTCCACGTGCGATACGAGCTCGACGAGATCGGCCACCCGAACCTCGAGGACGTGCTCAGGGACTGGGAGCTGATTTGAGACTCAGGTCCGGACGCGGGCCCACGGAACCTTCGTCGGGTTGAGCCGGTAGTAATCGTAGAGGATTGCAACCGCCAAGGCCAGGATGAAGAGGACCCAGTCGACCACGTTCGCTACCGAGAACAGGAAACCGGTCGCCGCCGCCGGGACTAAGACGATCGCCAGGAACAAGGTCCATACGACGCCTCGGACGAACGCGCGTCTTGGGTTGTGTCCGAGTCGCTCGAAGATTTCCGGGACGACCACGAACGGGAGGAGGATCGCCGCGAAGGTGGCGGCAACGATCCAAACGGTCGTCGCGGTGTCCGCCATGGCCTTCCGCGCAACGGCCTCGAACCGGCAAAAGGTTTCGGTCGGCCTCCCGAGCCCGGACCATGTCTTAAGCTCCGCTCGCGCTATCCGTCCGGCGGAGCGGCGGCCCATGAAAATCGCGGTCATTGGGGCTGGGGAGATGGGCCACGGCATTGCGGAGCTCGCGGCGCTCCACGGCCACGAAGTCCGGATGCGGGACATCAAGCCGGAGTACATTGACCGCGGGATGGAACGGATCCGCTGGTCCCTCGACAAGCTCGTGGGAAAGAACCAGCTCAAACGGGAACAGGCGGACGAAGCGCTCGCGCGCATTCACGGCACCCTCGACGTGCGAGAAGCGTGTCGCGAGGCGGACATCGCGATCGAGGCAGTCTTCGAGGACCCTGAACTGAAGAAGAAAGTCTTCCTCGAGCTCGATCAGGCGGCCCCAGAGAAGACGATCTTCGCGTCCAATACGTCCGCGCTGCCAATTACAGGGATGGCCCGCGCGACGAAGCGTCCTCAGAAGGTCGTGGGGATGCATTTCTTCAACCCGCCGATGCTCATGCAACTCGTGGAGGTCATCCGGGCCGACACGACGAGCGATGCGACCCTCCAGGCGGCCGTCGACCTCGCGACCTCCTTCGGGAAAACCGTCGTCGTCGTGAAGAAGGACGTGCCCGGATTCATCACGACCCGCGTCCTCGGACCGTACTTCGAAGAGGCCGCGCGGATCCACGAAACGGAGGGCGTCCCAATCCAGACGATCGACGCCGCGATGCGATTCCGCGCGGGCTTCCCGATGGGGCCGTTCGAGCTCGCGGACCAGGTCGGCGTGGACGTGCTGCACCACCTGATCATGAACGCCGGTCGCCCGATGCCGCGATCCGTGCAGGACCTCATCGACGCAAAGAAGGTGGGCCGCAAGGTCGGGGCCGGCTTTTACGAGTACGGCGAGGGCCGCCCCAAACTCACGCCCGACATGGGCCAAGCGTTCGACCCGCTCCGAATCCTCGCGCCGATGATCAACGAGGCGGCGGAACTCGTCGCGATGGACGTCGCGAGCGCCGCGGCCATCGACGAGGCGATGCGCCTTGGTACCGCGTTTCCCAAAGGCCCCCTCGCGACCGCGGATGATCTCGGGATTGATGTCGTCGTCGCGGCACTGAAAACCCGCAAGGGCCAGAAGCCTGCAAGGCTTCTCTCGGAGATGGTGGCTCGCGGTGACATCGGGGTGAAGTCGGGAAAAGGATTCTACGATCACCGTTCGGGAGGTCGCACGACGACGTACGAGACGCTCCTCGTCACGCGAGACGCGGCGACGCACGTGGCAACGGTCACGATCAACCGGGCGGACCGGCTCAATACGTTGACCCCCCAGGTCTTCGAGGAGCTCGAGGTAGCGCTCGCGGCCCTCGAAAACGACGACGATGTGCGATGTCTTGTCCTGACGGGCGCCGGAGACCGCTCCTTCAGCGCCGGAGCCGACCTGACGTCGTTCGGCGACATCACGAAGGCGTTCAAGGTGTGGCGTTTCTCGCGGCGGTCGGAGGAGATCATGAGCCGCCTCGCGAATTTCCCGAAGCCGACGATCGCCGCAATCAACGGACACTGTTTCGGCGGGGGCCTCGAGCTTGCGCTCGCTTGCGACTTCCGGATCGCCGCGAGCCGGGCAAAGCTCGGACAGACCGAGGTGACCCTTGGTCTCGTTCCCGGAGCGGGTGGGACTCAGCGGCTTGTACGGGTCTTGGGCCAGGCGAAAGCGAAGGAGCTCGTCTTCCTCGGGTCCCGACTCACCGCCGAGGAGGCGGCCGCGATCGGCCTCGTGACCAAGGCGGTGACGAACGAGGCCTTTGCCGCGGAAGTTCGTTCGTTCGCGGAAAAACTCGCGAAGCAGGCCCCGATCGCGATTCGCCTAGCGAAAGCCCTCCTCAACCGAAGCGACATGCCGATCGACGCGGCTCTCGAGATGGAGGCGATGGCGTTCGGCCTCGTCTCCTCGACCGAGGACATCTACGAAGGCCTCCAGGCCTTCATGGAAAAGCGGGAGCCGAAGTTCAAGGGCGAGTGAGTTCGGTTATGGTCAGTCAGCCATAATCGGCGCATCATTTCGCGATGACGTTGTTCTTCGCAAAGGCACCGATTTGCCGCGAAGAGTATCCCAGCGACCTCAGGATTGCCTCCGTATCCTGGCCTTTTGTCGGGACGCGCGCGGGGTTTCGTGTCTCCGTTGCCGTGTGCTTCGCGGGGTGGGCGATGACTCGGAGTTTGCCCACTCCGGGCACCTCGACCGCGGGTAGGAGGCCGCGGGCTTTCACCTGCGGGTCGTTCACGACCTCGGGCATCCGCCGCACGCCTGCGATGGGAAGCGCCTCGGCGAAAAACATCGACTCCCATTCAGCGAGCGTCCGTTCTCGAAATCTCGCCGCGAGCGTTTCCGCCACGGCGCCTCGCTCCGCCGCTTCGACGAACTGTTTTCCGGAGAGTTCCGGTGCCCCGATGAGTTCGCACATCCGCTCCCAGAACTTCGGTTCGACCGCGGCGACGGAGAGCCATCCGTCATCTTTCGTCTCGTAGAGGCTGTAGAACGGGAAGCTCCCGGTGATGAGGGTCTCTCCCGCCACGGGTTCTTCGCCCGTCGCGAAGAATCGCGCGAGACCGAGGACCAACAGAGTAACCGCGGTGTCGTAGATGGCGACGTCGATGAATTCGCCGCGGCCGGTCCGGTCGCGGGTGCGGAGCGACGCGAGGATCGCCAACGCCGCGTTGAAGCCGCCCGCCAAGTCCGCGACCGGGACGCTGGGGATTGCGGGCCGTCGTTCATCCCGGTTCCGCGAGACCGACAGGATGCCTGCGAGCGCTTCGAAGTTGATGTCGTGGCCGGGGAGGTCCTTGTACGGCCCATTCTGGCCGAACCCGGAGAACGAACAATAGATCAGCTTCGGGTTCAACATCGCGAGGGCGTCGTAGTCCGCACCGAGACGTGCCATGACCCCGGGCCGGAACTGCTCCACGAGGATGTCCGCGTGGCCCGCGAGCTTCCGGAGGATCTCCTGGCCCTCGGCTGTCTTCAAGTCGACCGCGAGGGAACGCTTGCCGCGGTTCACCATCACGAACGGATAGGAGACGTCGTGGATGATCGGAGGGACGGATCGCATGTAGTCGCCGAGTTTCGGGTCTTCGATCTTGATCACGTCCGCGCCGAGGTTCGCGAGGAGCTGCGTGCAAAATGGCCCCGGAAGGAGCCGCGTGAAGTCGAGGACGACGATCCCTTCGAGGGGTGCGGCCATCGGCCGTGCAAGCCGCGGCGTGGGTATCAATCTTCGGGCAGACTGGCGAACCTTCTTATCTCGCGCGCCCCTTGATGCCGGTCGAGAAGGCAATGCCCGAAGCCGTCATTGTCGG
>VBME01000051.1 GCA_005878995.1 Methanobacteriota archaeon
AGAGAGTCGGAAGACTTCGAGCGGACCCATTGGACGTTTAGGCGCGGCCATGCCGAAGCTCCATCCCTCGATATCGGCATATCCCTTCCGCCAGCGTGGAAGAGGACAACACGCTGGCCAAGGTGGAACAACGCTGAGGGGGAGATTCGAACTCCCGAGGGCCTTCCGGCCCACCAGATCTCAAATCTGGCGCGTTGGACCGAGCTTCGCTACCTCAGCCCGGTCGCCATCCGCGGAGGACGGAAATACCTTTAGCTCGGTCGCGTCCTGGCCGCGCGAAACGCCCGTCGGAGCGACCGCACGGCGGCGCCGTCGCACGATCGGAATGATGACCATCGCAACCGCTGCCAGTGCCGGCATGGGGAATTCCGGAATCGGGTAGAACAGGTGACCCCAGGTATCCGGCACGTTCTCGTTGATCGCAGGGCCTCCCCAGCCGTATGCCACGCCCGCGTTGAAGTCGTACGCGATGATCGCGAAACCTGCGGTTTGATTCCCGGTGGGGAGGAGGGTCCCCCATACATCGGTGTACCGGATCTTGAACTCATAGAACTCGTTCGCTGCGAAGCGGCTCGCTCCCGCGTCCCCCAGATCGCATGCCAGGCACTGGGGGTCCCATCCCACGCCGTTGCCCTGCCAGCGCTTCAGAACCGCGTCGCCGTTGCCGAAGACATAGAACAGCTTGTCGTCGACCTGTGGAGTGCTGCCCCCATTGTGCAAGGTGTCAAAGATGATTTCACCCCAGTCATTCTTGTTTCCCGCCGTGTCCGCGGTAACCTGGATGCAGAGGTAGACGAACTGGGTGTCATCCCTGCGGCCGACGAAGAACCGGAGGGCGGCGTTGGACCCCATCGAGGCGCCGTTGTACTCGCCACCGGAAGACGCGCAGTTGCCATCGATCGCGGGCGTGTTCACTAGGAGCGTGGCGCTGATCTGATTCGGAGGGTTGGCGTGAAGCGGGCCCACGGAGACCATCAGAGACGGCGCGTTGCTTGGGATCGGCACGTCGGTGATGTCCCAGCTTCGGGACCAGTCCGACATCGCGAAGACCGTGAGGGGGTTGAAGACCGGCCCGAGGAACGCGGCGGACACAGAGGCCTCGATTTGCGTCCCTGCGAACGCAACGTTCGGAAGTTCCGAGACGAGATCCCAGTTCGAGGTCGTCGAGTTCCATGTGAAGAGCGACGTGGAGCGGATTTGTCCGAGGCGTCCCGTCACCTCGATCATCCGATTCGCGGTGATCGCGCCGATCGACTGGCCGCTCACGTTCCCGGAGTCTGTCTCGACGTACGCGCGCAAGACGTCGAGGCCGGCCCGTCGCGGTAGCCACAAGGGCGGCGGGACGGAGCCGTTGGTCGGGGGGAGCGGGAGTCGCCGTTCGGGGAGGATCGCTCCCGCGAGGATATCGCCCCGCGTCTCCAGATAGAAGTACGCGTTCCCGGGGACCGACATCGCGGATGCCACGATGTCCAGATGGTCCGGGATCGGGTCGATCGGATCGGGCGTCGTGTTGGTCCAGTCGTTGAACACCCCGTCAATCGTCTTCGCCGCAGGGAGGATCTGGATGTAGGCGCGGGCCTCGGGCCCGGCGATCGTCGTGGGCACCGCGGTCCCGTTGGCCGTCGTGACGGCGTCGACCGCGCTGACTCGCAAGGTGACAAACTGACCCGCCGGCAGGAGGCCCGGGTCGAGGGTCACGGTCTGCGTCGTGTTCTGGCCCGCGGCGACCCAGAACGGGAGCGCGAGGGACAGGACGGTCCCGCCGCCAACGAGGTCAAACGTCACGCCGTTCACGCGGATGTCCCTCGCGAGCGCACGGAACGTGAGTTGGAGCACCGGGGTGGGACCCGAGAGGACGTTCGTGAGCGGGGCCTCCTCGACCACCAGGGCGCCGGGCGAGAGGCCGACGACCGCGCCCAGGCCGAGGACCTCGGAGGCGTGGGCCGCGACCACCGCTTGGAGGGCGGGGTCGAATCCGATGAGGTTCCGATCCAGGGCCAGCTCGATCTCGTCGCCGACCGCGATGGCGGGGAAGGGACCGACCGGCTGCAAGGCCGACGCGTTGTCCCGGTCCGCGGCGCCGTTCCACTGCCGGAGGAGGGTGCCCTGGAGCGCGCCGTTCCATCCCCAGATCTCCGCGACGAACTCCGCGTCGGTCTCGGGTGCGTCGTACCCGGGTCGAGTCGGATCGTGGACCAAGACGTAGACGCTGGACACGGTGGGCCCGGCGAACAGAGGACCTCGCGTCTTCGCGTACGCGAACAGCTGACTGCCCTCCGCGTGCACGGCGTAGGCGAGCAGGTTCGCTTGGGCGGGCCCCGAATCCACGGGACCGGCGTTGAGCGGCACGTAGCGCCACTCCGTGAAGTTGCCGTCGACCGCGAACACGTAGGGCGGTGCCGGCGGGACCTGGGTCCCCAAGAGGAGCGAGAGGAGCAGCATGACCGCGACGGATCCGCCGAAAATACCGTACGCGGCGCGGAGGTCCCGCCGAGTCACACTCCGGAACAAAGGTCGCGCGGGTTGACCGTTCGGCGGCCGGACCCCGTTCGTGAGGCCGTTCGTCAGGCCGTTCGTCCGGCCCACCCCATTCACGAGCCCGTTCGTCCGGCCGACGCCGTTCCCCAGGCCGTTCGTCCGACCGTTCCCGTTGACGAGGCCGTTCGTCCGTCCCCGCGTCCCGTTTACGTGGCCGCTGCCTCGGACCGAGGTGTTTCGGGACTGCAGGGCGGACGAGTTCGTCATCCCGTGCGTCGGGGCGGGTGGCAAATCCATGTTCAAGCCCCCGCGGCGCCCCTCGTCCTCATCGGGGTGCGGCGCATGCCGACGGCCATCGCCGCGAAGCCGACGCCGAGGAGAATCATGCCGATGAGAACCGCGCCCACATTCAGACGACCGAACGCGACATACGATTCGC
Organism: Methanobacteriota archaeon; assembly: GCA_005878995.1. The sequence continues at coordinate 2,918 of VBME01000051.1, forward strand.
CGAACAGCGGGACTCGGAAGAGGTCGTGCAGGAACGAGCCCAGGACGAGGCCCGCGCCTCCGATGGTGACGTAGAACACGCCTACGTAGTATACGACGCGTCGCCACCGGGACCGCTGGATGTGTGTGGCGCGGGACCGCGGGGGGACGGATTGGGCCGTGGCAACCGGGACGGTTCGCTCCGCCGGCATGGGAGCCTGCATGACGGGTTCAGGGGGGAGAGGCTCGAACTCCGGCTCGGCGATGGGCTCCGCGGGAACGATTTCATCGGGAGGTGTCGGGAGCTCGCCCTCGTCCTCCGGAATCGACTCCGGCTTGGATTCGGCTTCCGGCGGTGGAGGGAAATCATCGGGAGGCGGTGGGGACTCGGGTTGTTCGACCGCCGGCGGCGTGGGCTCTCCCTCGGCGGGAGGCCCCTCTAGGAATTGCTCTTCGGAGGACGCGGTGGCTTCGGTCGCCTTCTCTTCGGGGGCCGGTTCGGGCATTGCCGCGATCGGCGGCTCGACCGGGGCCGGCTCTGCGCGCGGTTCGGTCGGCGTCTCCTCCGTGAGAGCGGATTTCTCGTCCTTCGCCTCGGGACCTTCCTCCCCGAGTTCGCTCTCGTAATCCATGAAGAACCTGGCCCACTGTTTCCGGCTGGCGACATCCTCGGTGGGCGGGGCGGGCGTCGACTCAATCGGCTTTGACTCCTTCTCCCGCACCTTCGCTTGCCAGCCCTGTTCGTCGACGAAGAACAGGAGGCGGGCGACGAGGTCTGCTTTCGTGCCGTCGGACGGCAGGCCGTACTTTCGACACAGGAGCTGAAGCTCCTTCGTCGTGCCCGTTCGGATCTTGACCTTCGCGGGCAGCGAACGGACCGGCGGCTTTGGCTCGCTCGGCCGGAGGACCTCCACGAAGATGCCGCACGTCGTGCACAGCCCTTCGGGCCGGTTCTCGGAAAACTTCAGCTTTCCGCCGCAGTTCGGGCACCGATCCGGCGCGAGCTCCGAAGGCTCCGCCGGCGGCGGAGGACCTGATTCATCTGCCATCGATTCGTAAGGAGGTCGGCCGAGCCGCCGCATAAAGTCGATTGGCTGAGTCTTGTCCGTGAGAATCGTGAAAGATAGCCACGGCCGGGACTTGGGCTGGGGACGCTCGAATTAGTGCCCTCGGAGAGGCTCCACGTCGAGCTCGAAGGCGAGGGCCGGCTGCACGAGCGCGTACGCCTCGAGGATCCGCGGATGGATTTCGCCGAACCGACCGACGGCGTGCCCGTCGACGAGGACGGAGGCGGCCCGGCCGGGGATGAAATTCCGGTCGTCCACGGCTTGGACCTCCGCGGTCCACCCGACGTCCCGCAACAAGCTGAGGACGAGCGACTTCGCTTCCGTGAACGAGGCTTTGTGATGGATCGCGGCGGCCGCGACGCGCCGGACGTTCCGCGCCGCCACGACGACGTCCGCGATCTCGAAGACCCGCTGCGGCAGCTCGCGATGTTTGTTCAGGCGGAAGATCGTCAGGAGGGCGGGGAGCATCGACGATCGCAACGTGGAGAAATCCTCCCCGAGCGGGTTCTGGATCACGACCCGGTCCGGCGCCTCGAACGGATCTTTGGAAGCCGCGACGGTGAGGGACATGACTTCTTGGTACCCGTAGCCCACGAGCAACGTGCGTAGGGCCTCCGCGAAGTCGTTTGCGGCGAGCGGTTCGCCGATCGTGGGGCGCCGTGGCAACGCCCGCGGGTATCGATCGTACCCTGCGGAAATCGCGAGGTCTTCCGCGAGGTCCACCTCGTGCAGGAGGTCGAGCCGGTACGCCGGCGAGAGGACCGAAAGCGTTTCGCCGTCCGCGCGGGCGTCGTGGCGCATCCTGCGGAGGCCCTCCACGGCTTGCGCGGGCGTCAGCGACAGTCCGAGCCAGGCGTTCGCGCGGCTCAGGTTGAGCGAATGCGTCGCGGGGGAGAGGTCCGGCGTCTCGAGCGTCCGATCCGAATACGTCGTGCGGACGGTCTGGATCCGACCTCCGCGCTCCGCGAGCGCGGTCGCGAGGATCGCGAGGCAGCCTTGGACCGCCTCGAGGTCCGTGCCGGTGACGTCGAGGAACAGATTCTGCGTGTCGGGCGTGAGCTGCGTCACGATCCCGTTGATCACGGGAGGGAAGCTGAGCACTTGTCCATGGGCATCCTGGATGATCGGGAAGCGCGGCTTCGATGCGACGAGCGGCGC
>VBME01000052.1 GCA_005878995.1 Methanobacteriota archaeon
ACAAGGTCCTGAAGGACCATCCGGTCAACCGCGCTCGCGTGGCGAAGGGCGAACCCCCCGCGAACACGGTTGTCCTCCGCGGGGCCGGCGTATATCCGGAGCTCGTGCCCATTACGGAGCGCCTCCACCTGAAGGCCGTGGGCATCGCGGGCGTCGCGTTGATCCGCGGGATGTTCCGAACCGTCGGGATGGATGTCCTCGAAGTGCCCGGCGCGACGGGCGGCCTCGACACGAACATGACCGCGAAAGCCGACGCGGCCCTCGGAGCGCTGCGCAAATACGACCTCGTCGTGCTCCATGTGAAGGCCCCCGACTTGTGCGGTCACGACGGGAACGCCTCCGAGAAGATTCGCGTCATCGAGCGGCTCGACGCGATGATGGGAGGAATCAAGGCACGGCTTCCCGGCGAAATCGTGATCGCAATCACGGCGGACCACTCGACGCCCGTTGCGTTGAAGGAGCACTCGGGGGATCCCGTCCCGCTCACCATTTTCGGTGAGGGGGTGCGCGTCGACGACGTGCTGAACTTCGACGAGCGCAGCATGGCGCACGGCGCACTCGGACGAATCTGCGGCCAAGACGTCATGAACCTCCTCCTGAATGCGTCGAACCGCGCGGAGAAGTACGGGGCCTGACGTCGCTCGCCCGACTCCCGAACCGGGTCCAGGCCGCACCCATCAAAGCCTATATAGCATGAGGAGCTTGCGCCGCAAGTCCCGCCTCGCGGGTGCATCGCATGGCGCAGTTCGACCTCAGTTATGTGATCCCGATTGCAATCCTTGCTGGCCTGGGTGGCGCGGCCATCCTTGCCCGGGACGTCCTGCGGCGCGACACCGGCAACGACCGGATGCGGGAGATTGCCGGTGCGATTCAACTGGGTGCGCGAGCATTCCTCCGTCGGCAATACAAAACAATTGCCCCAATTGCCGGGGGGTTGGCGATCGTCTTCGCAGTCGCCCTCGGTTTGCAAGGAGGATGGCAGGCGGGGTTGAAGACGGCCTTTGCCTTCGGCCTCGGTGCGAGTTTCTCGGCCTTGTCTGGGTTCATCGGCATGCACATCGCGATTCGAGCGAACGTCCGATCGGCCGCGGGTTCCCTGAAGTCGTTCAACGACGCCCTCGTCACGGCGCTTCGGGGAGGCGCGGTCTCGGGCCTCTCGATCGTCGCGATGTCCCTCGCGGGCATCTCGATCCTGTATTACGGATACGGCTACGGGGTCCCCCCGACGGAGCGGGACCAAGCCCTGCTCATCCTGTCGATCGTGGCGTTCGGTTTCGGAGCGAGCCTCGTCGCCCTCTTTGCCCAACTGGGCGGAGGGATCTACACGAAGGCGGCCGACGTCGGGGCGGACCTGGTTGGGAAGGTCGAAAGCGGGATCCCGGAAGACGATCCGCGAAATCCTGCGGTAATCGCGGACCTCGTGGGCGACAACGTCGGCGATTGTGCGGGCCGCGGCGCGGACCTCTTCGAATCGACTGCGGCGGAGAACATCGGGGCGATGGTCCTCGGTGTGGCGTTGTTCGCGTACTTCGGAATCGCGGGGATCATCTTCCCGCTCGTCGCTCGAGGATTCGGAGTCATCGCCTCGATTGTTGGCGTGTACGTCGTGCGAGCCCGAGAGGAGGAGTCCCCCATGGCGGCGCTCAACCGCGGATACCTCGTGACGACGATCATCGCGGCGATCCTGTTCGCGATCGCGGCGTGGGCCATGCTCCAGCCTCCGGCCGCGAGCGGCGCGGACGCGTGGACCTGGCTTCGGTTTTGGCTCTGCGGCCTCGCGGGCATGATCACGGCGTTCCTGTACGTGTGGATTACCCAGTATTACACGGAGGCGCGATATCGACCCGTGCGGGAGATCGTGAAATCCTCGGAGACGGGCCCGGCGACGAACATCATCTCGGGCTTCTCCGTCGGCCTCGAGGCGACATGGCTTCCGGCGCTCGTCGTCTCCGGCGCCCTCCTGATCTCCTACTGGCTCGGACAGTCGACCGGGATCACGACCACGATTCCGGGAAGCGGCGGGCTCTACGGAACCGCGATTGCGACGATGGGGATGCTCTCAACCGCCGCCTACATCCTGGCGATGGACACATTCGGCCCGATCGTGGACAACGGCGCCGGAATCGTCCAGATGTCCGGGATGTCGGAGGACGCACGTCGGAACATGGACAAGCTCGACGCCGCCGGGAACACGACGAAGGCTCTCACGAAAGGGTATGCGGTGGGGAGCGCCGCCCTGGCCGCGTTCCTGCTGTTCAACGCGTACCTGAGGGAAGCGAACGTCGCCGGGGTCGACATGGCTCATCCCGAGACGTTCCTCGGTGGTTTCATCGGGGCTGCCCTCGTCTTCCTGTTCACGGCGTACGCAATCCGCGCGGTCGGTCGAGCCGCTTGGGCGATCATCAAAGATGTGCGAGACCAGTTTCGCGAGAACCCGGGCATCATGGCGGGCACCTCGAAGCCCGACTACGCGCGATCCGTCGACATCGTGACGCGGAGTGCCTTGAAAGAGATGATCGTCCCCGGTCTCCTCGCAGTCGCAACGCCGATCGCGGTTGGCATCTTCTTCCGATTCGTCCGCGTCACGCCCGGCCTCGCAGCGGGGGAACCGCTCGGAGGGACCCTCATGGTCGGGACGATCGCGGGAGTCCTGATGGCGCTCACACTCAACACGGGCGGGGGAGCCTGGGACAACGCGAAAAAGTTCATCGAGGCGGGCAACCTCGGAGGCAAGGGCAGTCCGACTCACAAAGCGGCGGTGGTCGGCGACACCGTGGGCGATCCGTTCAAAGACACCGCGGGACCGTCGTTGCACATCCTCGTGAAACTGCTTTCGACAATCACGCTGGTCATTGCCCCTCTGCTAGTCTGATCAGGTCTTCTGGTTCCGACGACCGTTCAGCTAGAGCTGTGCATCGGGACCATCGACCCGCAAAGGGTTATATGTCGTACCTGAGATGGGCCGCGCGGAGGAGATCGGTTGGCTGGCCAATCAGGGCCGTCGCTTGGGGCGCCGCCTACGACGGAACAGCAGCTAGGGGCTCGGAGTCCGCGCAGAAGGATCATCGTGGCGATCATTGCGGTTGCGATCGTCCTCGCGGGCATCGTCATCGCCATCCAATTGACGAGGCCAACGACATGTGCGCTGTCGTCCACGAACCCGCTGATCTTCGACCAGCCTGAGGCGCCAGACACGCTCGACCCCCAAGTCACGTTCTCAACCCCTGGATGGGGCGCGGTCCAGCAAGTGTACCAAACTCTGGTCATGTACAACGGGACTGACTATCAGACCTTCCTGCCAGTGCTCGCCAAGAACTGGACCGTATCGTCCGACCGATTCAATTACACGTTCCACCTGAGGACTGGAATCCACTTCTCGAACCAGGTAGACCCGGTGAACGCTTACACGATGTGGTTCAGTCTGTACCGGACCATCATCATTAATCAGCCCCCGGAGTTCATCTTGGGGCAGAATTTCTACTTGCCGGGGCTCAGCAATCTCACGGCGACCCCGCAAGAGATTCGTCGCGTGACGACGACCATGACGACCGCCCTCAACACATGGAACTTCGCGGCGCCCACGACGACTCAGATCGCGTATATGGAGGCCGCCGGCCAGTCCTTCCAGGTCGTTGACAATCTGACTTTGAAAGTAAACCTCGGGTACGGATACCTGGGCGCCGTCCCGTATTCGTACGTTCTTTCGACCCTTGCGGCGCCCGTCTCCGCTGCCGTGGACCCGGCCGTCGTCCAAGCAAACGGGGGTGTGACAGCCAACGCCGCGAACAGCTGGATGCAAGCGAATATGGTCGGCAGTGGGCCGTACGTGCTCACATCATACACCCCGGACGTCGGCCCCATGGTCCTCAGCCCGAGCGCGACCTATTGGGGTGCATCTGCCGCGGCGGCGGAACCCTTAAACAATATCCTCCAGCCCGCAAAGTCCAAGATTCAACTGAATTACCAGGGCACGACCCAGACCGAGGTCCAAGATCTCAAATCAGGAGCCGTTGCCGGGGTTTCCCTCGCCTACGCCGGACCCTCGACCGTGAACGAACTCAAAGGGTCGTCCTGCGTCACGGTGAGGGCGCTCGACAACGTGTACAGCTCGACGGCCGGCGGATGGTGGATCTACATGAACCAAAACACGGACCCGTTCACGAACCAGTCGGTGCGGGCCGCGGTCGTTCACGCGATCAACTACGATGAGATTATCAACGTGGCATTCGGCAAGTATGCAACGCGCTGGGTTGGGCCTGTCCCTCCGGGATACCCGAATTACAACCCCGCAAACGTCCCCATGTACCAATACGACCTGAATCTGGCTCGGCAGGAGATGAACAACTCGCCGTGGCCCCTCACCCCGACGGGCGGAGGATTCCCCGGGACCTTGAACTACGAATACATCAAGCTCGGCGATTGGGAAACGGTGGCCACGTTACTCCAAGCCGATCTCGCGAAGATCGGGATCCACATCAATCCGGTCGGGATCACTCTGGACACGCTGTATGCCCTCCAGGTGTTGGACAGTAATGGGGTTTGCTCTTCCCAGGCAGTGCCGAACCAGTACGGCGGACCGTTCCCGATCGGGCAGGAGTTCTACACCTCGGACTACATTGCGCCGGACGACTGGACCCAGAACAATGCAATCAGCTATGGCAGCGCGAATGCTTGCATGTCGGGCTATGACAATGCGACGATGGACCAGCTCGTAATTGACGCCGCCGGCAACCCCGCGAACGCGACCACGGACTACACACAGATGGTCCAGATGATGCAAGACAACTACACGAATGCCTGGCTTGTCGTCCCACAGCAATTTGCGATTTACAACCCGCGACTCCAAGGAGTCGTCCCGAACCCGATGGGAAGCGCCCTACCGTTCACGATGATGTTCAACACCGAGTACGCGGGATGAGGTAGGGAACGGACCAGGCGTCGTCCTAGACCCTAATCGAAAGCGTCGGGACTCGTAGGCTGAGTCATCCCTCCGGGGAAGGGGTCGCGGGCATAGTCGAAGGTCGCTCCGGTAGTACCGGCGCCTCCGCAATGAGTTCATTGGGAGGAATCATTCCAATCTCCTCGACGCGGTGACACGCCACCCATTGGTCGGGGAGGTTCAGGAGAACTCGGAGAAGGGGTTCTTCCGTTCGGCATCGGTCAATCACAAAAGGACACCGTCCCGCGAACCGGCAGCCTGGGGGCGGGCTAATCAGGGTCGGCACCTCGCCCGAAACGCGATAGCGGGCACCCCTCCTACGCACCTCAGGCACGGGAAGCGCTGCGAGGAGCGCCTTCGTGTACGGATGGAGCGGGTGTTCAAGGACCTGGCGCACGGGGCCGACCTCGGCGAGCTTGCCGAGGTACATGACGGCCACTCGGTCGGCGACGTAACGGACGGCGGCCACGTTGTGGGTGATTAACAGGTAGGAAAACCCGAACTCCTCTTGCAAGGCAACGAGCCGGTTCAGCACCTGCGCCTGGACCGCTACATCGAGTGCACTCGTCGGTTCATCCAGCACGATGAGTTTCGGGCGCAGAATCAGCGCCCTCGCCAAGGCCAATCGTTGCCGACCTCCCCCGGAAAACTCGTGGGGATAGAGGTCCAGCGATCCGGTTGGGAGACCCACGCTCGGAAGGATTTCCCCGACCCGAGCGCGAATCTCGGACTTCGTGGCTTTCTCCTGTGCGAGGATCGGCTCTCCCACAATTTGCCATACCCGCATCCGAGGGTCGAGCGAGCCGACCGGGTCCTGGAAGACCACTTGTACTTTCCTCCTCCACGAGCGGAGCTCCCTCCCCGTCAGGTGGGAGATATCTCGTCCCTCGAACCGGATGGTTCCGCTCGTGGGCTCGAAGAGCCGGGCGATGAGCCACCCGAGAGTCGTCTTTCCTGATCCGGATTCGCCAATAAGACCGAGGGACTCGCCGCGGCCGATTGTGAGGGAGACTCCGTCGACCGCGTGGATCGATCGTCGCTCCTGGCGGCTGAGGGTCTCCGTGAGCGACTGAGTCAGTGGAAAGTGCTTCGTGACACCGGTGGCCTCCACGAGGAACTCGGTCATGGAATGCCCGGCACCTCTTTGCTGTAGTAGCAGGCCGCGAGGTGCTCGGGACCGGCGGCCTCCACGGCTTTGGTCAGCTTCGGTCCTGGGTCCTGCGTACAGTCCGCGTGTGCTAGAACGCAGCGGGGGTGGAACGGACAACCTCGGGGTAACCGAGAAAGGTTCGGGACGGATCCGGGCAGCGACGGAAGGGGGCCCTCCGTTTTGTACTTGCTCGGCGCGGAGCGCAAGAGCCCTTTCGTGTACGGATGTCTTGGGTCGCGATACACTTGATCGACGGGCCCGAGTTCGACGAGATGACCTGCATACATGACACCCACGTCGTCCGCCATCTCGGCGATCACTCCGAGATCATGGCTGATGAACAGGATCGATGTTCGGATTTGGGTCATCAGTTCCTTCATCAAGGTCAGAACTTGCGCCTGGATCGTGATGTCGAGGGCGCTCGTCGGTTCATCCGCGATGAGGAGAGAGGGTCGCCCGCTGAGCGCGATGGCAATCATGACCCGCTGCCGCATGCCTCCGGACAGTTCGTGGGGATACAGATTGAGAATGGTATCCGGGTCATTTATCCGCACCAGTTTCAGGTACTCAAGGACCGTCGCACGGAGATCCTGCGCGTCCTTCGATAACATCGGCCGTCTTGACGCAGGCCCCTTGGAGGGGACCAACGGTTTCAGCAAGACCTCCCCAACGTTCGGCATTTTGGGTTTCGAGTAGTCGAACGGCTCCTGTGGAGAGACCAGTCCGGGCGCTTGTCCTGACTCCCGCAGCCTTCGGATCCGGATCGCCTCTGCGACCTGATCGTAAATCCGGTAGGCGGGGTTGAGGGAGTTGATCGGCTCTTGAAACACCATGCCGATTCCGGTCCCTCGGACCCGTGGCAGCTGCCACCTCGGAAGCTTCAGGAGATCGACTCCTCGGAAGCGGACGCTCCCTGACCGGATTCGGGCCGGCGGCTCCTGGAGGAGACGCGGGATTGCGTGGGCGAGCGTGCTCTTTCCGCAACCCGTCTCGCCGACGATTCCCAGGACCCGCCCCGGATGGAGTTCGAAGGAGACATCCTGCACGGCATGGAACGTACCTGCCCCGACCTCATAATCGACGGATAGGCGCTCTACCTGGAGCACCGGCTCGGTCACAGGGCTTCCCTCGAGGGGACCGACCCGACATTGAACCTCAAGATCCGGTTCATGCCTCTCCGAGCGCCGCAGGGGCAGCGACCGTAGTGGGGACGGCGGCTTGGGCCAACGCGCGCCGGCTCCGAGGATCGAGGACGTCCCGAAGGCCGTCTCCGAGCAGGCTGAATGCGAGGACCGTCACGAAGATCGCGCCTCCGGCCGCGAGAATCGTCCAGGGCGCGATTCCCATCAGGTTCTGCGTCTGATAATACTCCACCATGTTTCCCCACTCGGGGACATCGAGCGGAACGCCAATCCCGATGAAGGAAATCGTCGAGAAGGTCACCAGCACGGTCCCGACGTCAAGGGTATAGTAGACGGTGACCGGCTCCAGGATGTTCCGAATGACGTGGCGAATCAAAATCCGCAGGTCGGATAGCCCGGCGGCTTTAGCCGCCGTGACATAGGGCTGATGCTTCACGACCAGAACCTCCCCGCGGACAAGCCGGACATAGTATGGCCACCAAGTAAGCAGAATCGCGAGGACCGTGGGGAGGGTGCCCCGGCCCAATGTCGCTGCGATGGCGAGGGCAAGCACGAGGCTCGGAAATGCCAGAAAGATGTCGGTGAGGCGCAAGATCGCCACCGAGATGGCACCCTTGATGGTCCTCGGCTGGTCCCAATAGCCAGCCACGAGGCCAAGGCTTCCGCCGAGAAGGGCCGCGAACGCCGTCACGACAAAGCCGATCGCCAAGTCGAGAGGGAGGGCCGCCATCACACGGGACAACATGTCGCGGCCGAGATTGTCTGTCCCGAGCAGGTGCTCAGTCGAAGGGGGGAGGGTACAGGTTGGATAGGAATAGTTTCCCGTAGTAACAATCCGAGTCGGACAGGGGGAAGGGTAGTAGTTCGGGCCGTACGGGAGGATCGAAACCGGATGTCCGACCAAGGCTTGGCCAATCGGCGGCAGAAGGACGACGAGGACGGCCACTGACACGATGATGACAACCATCACGAAACCGACTAGGGTTAACGGGTTCGCCCTCATGATTCGGAGGAATCCGCGCAAACCGGAGCGCAAGTGCCTAAGCTGCGAGGTCAACCACTTTCGCTTGCGAGATAGCCAGCCGGCTGGTTGGGTGGCCCGCGCATCGCCGGCCATTCAGCGCCACTCTACCCGGGGGTCGAGGAGGCCGTAAAGCACGTCCGCAACCAGGTTCGCGAGGACGACGCCGACCGCGAAAACAATGACAATGCCGATGGTCTCCGCGAATTCGTACCCGATGATTGCGTTGAAGGCGTACGTACCGATCCCCGGCCACCGGAAAATGTTTTCAATGACCACGGTTCCCGACAGAAGCCCCCCCGCGGCAATGCCGAGGACCGTGGTCGTCGAGATCAGGGAATTTCGGAGGGCGTGACGATAGAGCACCCAGAAGTTCGTGAGACCTTTCATGCGAGCGGTCTTGACGAAATCCATGGGTAGGATCTCAAGCATCGAACCGCGCGTCATCCGGGTGGCGATGCCCATGTTCAAGAACGCGAGGGCCGTCGCGGGGAGGATCAGGTGAAGGATCGCGTCCGCGAGCGCGCCGGGATCGAGACGGAGCATCGCGTCGATTACGGACATATGAACAATCTCCCAACCAGGCGGTTTCGCGCTGCTGAAATCGCCCGTGTATGGCAGACCGAGCGCGGGTCCGACAACGATTGCAAGGATGAGGCCTCCGAGATACGTCGGCGTGGCCCAGCCGCTCAAATAGAACGTGCGGACCAGGTGATCCGGCCAGCGACCGGCTCCGTTGGCGGCGACGACTCCTAGCGGAATCCCCAGCACGACCATCAAGAGGAGGGACGCAAAGACGAGCTCGAGCGTCTCGGGGAAAGCGCGGAGGATCGAGGGCAGGACCGGCTGTTGAACGGAGTTCGTCCCCCAATTGCCAGAAATGAGGTTCTGGAGATAGGTTGTGTATTGGACCGAGAGCGGTTTGTCGAATCCGAATGTAACAACGCACGCCTGGACTGCCCCGGGAGTCCGGGCCTTGGTCCACGCTGCGCAAGGATTTGGCACGGCGACATGCGTGAAGAAGAAGGTGATTGTGACAACGCCGAAGAGGACGGGTACGAGCTGGAGCAGGCGCTTCCCGACGAAAATAACCAAATCGCTACGGTTTCGACCCAAAGACAATCAATCCTCGAGCTTGCGATTCATGCCTTGTTTCTCCCTGCTCGGGCGTCCGGAATCATGCGAGCCCTGTTCCTGCGCATCCGAACTGGCACAACTTGTCGTGGTAACTTGGGAGGCCGCATAAACTTACGGAAGTATCGTACCCGGTTTCTACTCGGCTCCTCGCTGACTTCCGTGGTCCGGTTGGTGAGGTGCTGCAGTCTCGCGGCTGGACGGACACTCCTCAGCGGGCTAAAGTCCTAAATACGAGGACCCTTCTCGCCACCCCGCCGGTTTTCATGTACCAACGGGTCCAGCGGGAGGACACCGTCCGGATCCCGCCGGAGCGGCTCGGCGAGGACATCGATGCGGTCGCGCGGGAACTCACGCGCACGACCCTGGAAGGCAAGATCGGGGCCGACAAGACCCTGACCTT
>VBME01000053.1 GCA_005878995.1 Methanobacteriota archaeon
CATGGATGCGCCGTGGCGCGGGTCCGGCCATGGAGCGGCCAAGTGCGCTCGATCCACATTGCGAAGACCGCGGAAGCTCCGATGCGGTCGGTCCAACGCGTGCGCGCGGTCCCCGGCAAGGGGCTCGAAGGAGACCGATACTTTCGGGCCGAGGGGACCTACTCGGACCGACCGGGACCGGCTCGGGAGATCACCCTCATCGAATCCGAGGCGATCGATGCGCTGGCGCGGGACAACAAGGTCGCGATCCATGCGGGCGATGCCCGGCGCAACGTCGTCACGCGAGGCGTGCCTCTGAACCACCTCGTCGGCCACGATTTCCTGGTTGGCCGGGTCCGGCTTCGCGGGATCCGCCTGTGTGAACCGTGTTCCCATCTCGAAGGCCTAACCCGCCGCGGAGTGCTCGCGGGCCTCATCCACCGGGGAGGCCTTCGAGCTCAGATCCTCAACGCGGGCGAGATCCACGTGGGCGACCGAATCTCGCCGGCCGCGGCTTCTGGAACCCGCAAGCCACGTCCCCTGGCTGTCGAAGACCATTGAACTCGGTCCGCCGACCAGAGCCCCGCGTATTGCCGTCGGCACGGGCGTATCCTTAATTGCTGGTCTGCCCTCCCTTCGCCTGCATGTTGACGCCTCGGTCGGAAACGGAAAGTGCGATTGTCGAACTCTGGAAGGAATTCCGACCGAACGAGGCTTTCGTGCTCGGCATCGACGAGTGTGCGGGTCGCGTCTTCGTTCCGACCCCGGCGAAGGTCCGTCAGATTCAAGCAAGAATTTCCCGGATCCGAAGGAAGACGAGGGACCCGACCGAACGAAAGCTCCTCGCCTCGTTCCGCGCGGCGCTCGAACTTCGAGAGCCCGCCCAACTGCCCCAATCCTTGGTCGAAACGATGTTCGGATACCTCATCAAGGAGGGAACGAACGCGGACCACCTGGCGTCCTTCGCACGATTTGGCCGACGAGCGCTCGACGCACGTCGTCGACAAGTGCGCAGGGTCCCGCCACCCGGGATGAGGGCCCTCGTCCAGCTCGCATGCAGCGGGCTCGCGGACATGCTGAAAACAGTCGAGGGAGAGCTTCGCGAAACGCGGGCACACGAAGCGATCCGAGCGCTCATCGCCGCGAACGCCCGGTATGCGAAGGCGTTCGATCTACCGGGCTTCCCGGTGGACGGGAGCTTTCAGGATGTCTACGCGTTCTTCAAGCGGTCCGGGTGCGACCTCGGCCGGTCCCAATCGTATGCGCGCGCGCTCCGAGACTTTTGGGACTACGAGCAGACGCCCGCTCAAGTTGAGGCCGCAGGACTCCGGATGATCCGGCGGGAGCTGCCGCACTTCCATGCGTTGGTCCAGCGGTTCGCCGAGGAGCTCAGTTGCGGGGCAACGGCCGAAGCCGTCACCGGCGCCCTCAAGGAAAAGCGCGGCCTGCGCCCGGACCAAATTCTTCCGTTCCTAAAGGAAGTGCGCGACCCCGCGAGGCGAGTCGCCCACAAACATGTCGTGGCCATCAACCCCGACTACGCGACAGACGTCGTCGAGACCCCGTCCTACCTGGCGAACTCCACGCCGTCCGGGGCGGCGTTTGGGCTCGACACGTTGACCGACCATCCTCGGGAGATCTTCCTTGCGACGACCGACGTGAGGAGCGCCGCCCGACCGCCGCCCGGGGAGCTGCTGAATCTGCTGATCCATGAGGAGTACGGGCATTGCGTCCACGGCTCGAATTCGGCCCTTTCCTACGCGGCGTCGCCGCGAGTGCTCGACCTCATCGCCTCCACGTTCCAATGCGTCTCCGAAGGAATCGCTTTTCAGCGTGAGCTCGAGTTCCTCCCGATCATCCAGGAAATCGCGGCGGGCAAGCTCTCCGGACCGGAGGAAGACGCCTTCGCGGAGTCCCTTGAACGGTGGGGCGGGCTCGGCCGCGTTTCTCGGGAGTACGAGTTCCTGACGGCCCTGTGGCGAATCGTCCGATTCCTGCGGGTCATCGGGGACGCGCGGATCAATTCCGGCAAACAGGATCTCGTGCATTTCGTGGAGTGGGCCTACCGCACGACGGGTTTGGAGCGAGCGACGGTGTACTACCAGCTGTTCCCCGCTCACCAAGTCATCGGACCCGGCTACGCGTCGACGTATGCCATCATCGGGGAGCGGATCCGCGAGATCCAGCAGGAAGCGCTGAAACGCGGGAAGAGCCTTCGCGCGTTTAACGGGTACGCGAGCTCGATCGGTTGGCCGCCGAAATCCGTGTTCGAGGCGGAGCTCGAAGCGTGGGCCCGTTCCCCCTGACAATCGCCGCCGCCGATTCCAGCGAGCCGCCGACGGAATCCTTTATCCACGCTTCCACGATGGCCTGCCCTTCCCCCGACGCCCGGGGTTCGAGGAGATCCCGTCATGGTGACCAAGAGGAAGTCCCAACGGACCCGTGCGGCCTCGAAGCGGTCCGCTCCGCGGGCGAGACGGTTCGACATGGCGATGATCCAGCGCGGCGCGCGCCTCCGCAGGTCCCCCTTCTTCGACAAGACGTGGGAGGCGGGCTGTAAGGCGTACACCGTATACAACCACACCTTCCTTCCGAGCTACTACGACGACCCGGTGAAGGAGTACTGGCATCTGCTCCGTCACGTCGCTCTCTGGGACGTCGCCGTCGAACGCAACGTCGAGATCAGCGGACCGGACGGATTTGCGTTTATGCAGCTCCTCACGCCGAGGGACCTGCGGAAGTGTCAGGTCGGCCAAGGGAAATACGTCCTCATCACGGATGCCAACGGCGGGATCCTGAACGATCCGGTCCTTTTGCGCCTCGAGGAGAACCGGTTCTGGATTGCCCTCGCGGACAGCGACGTCCTCCTGTGGGCGAAAGGAGTCGCTCGGCACGCCGGCATGGACGTGACGATCCGAGAGCCCGACGCCTCGCCGCTCCAGGTCCAAGGGCCGAAGTCGAAGGCCCTCATGGCGGACTTGTTCGGCGACAAGGTCACGTCCCTGTCGTACTACTTCTTCCGCCGCGCGGATCTCGACGGCATCCCGCTCCTCGTCACCCGGACGGGGTGGACCGGGGAGATCGGCTACGAGCTGTACCTCCTGGACGGCTCGCGTGGCGCGGACCTTTGGGACGCGGTCGTGAAAGCGGGGAAGAAATACAACCTGCGGCCCACGGGGCCTTCCGACATCCGCCGAATCGAGGCGGGCATCCTGAACTACGGGGCGGACATGACGATCGAGAACAACCCGTACGAGGTCGGCCTCGGGTGGACGGTGGACCTCGACAAACCCGGCGACTTCATCGGGAAAACGGCGCTCCAGCGAATCAAGGATGAAGGGGTCAAGTGGAGGCTTGTCGGCATCGAAATCGACGGGAGGCCGATCGACTTCAACATGACGAAGTGGACCGTGACGGCGGGTGGCCGACCCGTGGGCCGTGTGACGTCCGCGATCCACTCCCCGCGGCTCAAGACGAACATCGGCTATGCGATGCTGTCGATCATCCACGCGGACCTCGGCACGGAACTCACGGTGGACCACCCGGACGGACCGCGGACGGCGACCGTCATGAAGAAGCCTTTCATCGATCCGGGCAAGGAGATTCCGAAGGCGTAGTTCGATCCGGAGCAAGATCCAGGCTTGAGACGCACCATTTCTTAAGGGCTGCCGTAAACGGGGATCGCCGCACCCGTGATCGGGGCCGCCTCCTCCGAACACAGCCAACGGATGACCGCGGCGACCTGATCCGTCTTCACCCATTTCGAGAAGTTCGCTTTCGGCATCGCCTCCCGATTCGAGGGCGTGTCCATGATTCGCGGCAGGACGCAGTTCACCCGGACGTTCGCGGCCTTCAGTTCCCGCGCCAAGCTTTCCGTGAGGCGGATCACGCCGGCCTTGCTCGCGGAATACAGGAACGATTCCGCATCTCCCTGGAGACCTGCCTCGCCCGAGACGCTCACGATCGTGCCTCGTTTCGCCCCCCGCATCGCGGGCGCCACGGCTTTGCAGGCCAAGAACGCCGACTTGAGGTTAAGGGCCATCGCCCGATCGAATTCTTCCGCGGGCGTCTCCTCGACCGAACTTGCCATGTACCCGCCGACCGTGTTCACGAGGACATCGATCCGTTTGTGGCGGCGGAGAATCTCTTTCACGACTCGGTCCATCTCCCCCGGTTGTGCGACATCCGCTTTCAGAAGAGTCACGTCCTTCCCGAGTGGCCCGAGAGCCTTCTCGAAGTACGGGATTTCCCGCTCCAACAGATACACCGCGACGACCGTGGCGCCCGTTTCCACGAACGCTTTGCACACGGACGAACCGAGGTAGCCCGTCCCGCCCGTCACGACAACGACTGGTCCTTCCAAGCCCGCCACGCGTTTCCGTAGGCCGCGAGGTTTCAAGAGGCTGGCGTGTTCCGAGCAAACCGGCAAGACCGGGAGAGACCATACTCGCCGCGTGAGGGACGAGGCCCGCGAGACGTTCGTTGCTCGCGTGAAGGCAATCGACCCCGTGTTCAAGCGGGGCGACCTGACGCAATTCTGGAGGATGCTGCCCGAGTTGGTCGCGATGGCCCCAGAACGCCGCGACCTCTCCCAGAAGAAGTCTCATTAC
>VBME01000054.1 GCA_005878995.1 Methanobacteriota archaeon
GCCCGCGTCCAAGGGCGTGGTCAAGGCACAACACCGCGTCGAACGCCGCATCTGACGGGAGGCCGGGCAGCGTTTCGCGGGGTGCGGAAGCGCACGTGAGCCGGTCGGCGATGGCGGGAGGCACGCGTCCCCTCCCCGCGGCAATGCCAATCTCATTCGGGTCGACCGCCACCACCTCATATCCCTCCTCCGCAAGTCCGGTCGCGCGCCGACCGATTCCGCACGGCACGTCCAGGAGGCGCGCACCCGCTGCGATCCCCTCTTCCTGCAAGAACGCCCGGATGTTCTCGGCCTCTTCCAACAGAGGTCGCACGGCGTGCGCGGGCACTCACCGCCTCCCCACGACGAGCTGCGTCGGACTGTCGATCGACGGCGGATCCATCTTGAAGCCGCCGAACGCTTCGACGACCGACCACCCGCCGCGGACCATGAGCCGCTGCAAGTCATGCAGGCTGTAGATGCAGTGTTCGATGGCGGTGGTGAAGATGTGGTCCAAGTCCTCTCCGTTCCGCCGGAAGAACCGCCACTCGTTCTGCATGCGAGAGGTCGCGAGGTCCAAGTGCCGCTGTTCGATGTGCACGATATCCCCGAACGATTCGTAACCCTGTGGGTCGAAGTGGCGGACGACGTAGTCCCGGTTCACGAGGTAGACGATCAGGATTCCTCCGGGCCGGACGAGTTTCACGTACTCTTGCAGGATCCGGACGTCCGTCTCTTCGTCGTAGTATCCGAGGGAGGTCCAGAGGTTCACGGCCGCATCGAACGCTCCTACGGACCGCGGCACGCTCTCGGACAGACGTCGGAGGTCCCCGACGCGGTACGTCGCGCGGTCGGCCACGCCCTCTCGATCCGCGAGTTCTTTTGCGCGTTCGACGAAGGTGGGCGAGAGGTCGACGCCAACCACATGGTATCCCATCTTGGCGAGGCGCGTCCCGTGCCGCCCGATGCCGCACGGCGCGTCGAGGATTCGGCCGCCCGCCGGCACGCCGAACCGTTCCAAGATCCGCTGGAGGTCTTTCGCCTGCGCTTCGCCGATGGACCACGCGTTCTCATGGACCGCGAGGAAGACCTCCGGGTGGCGCAGAAAGAGCGTCTCGGTCCAGTGGTCCTCGCTCATCGGCTCACGATGCTCGTCGGCTTATTTGGTGGTGTCGCGAGGTCGCTTGGCATCGCGCGGCCGCGGCTTCAGGAAGGGCGCCACGATCCCTCCGGGATCTTGATCGCGAATCCGGGTCGTCAGCGTCTCGATCTCGGAGGCTGCATAGATCTCGTCGTACGCCTGTTGCGGCACTCGATTACGGGTGGCGTCTTGCGTCACGACGACGTGGACGATCTCCGGGGAGTGCTGTTCCAGGAACCGGGAGAGCCGCTCGACCGCTGCGGCCTGGAGGGAAGGGAGGGGTTCGACGACGAAGAGGATCGATCCGCGCCGCGCGACGATGGCGGGTTCGTATCGCGAAATGCCACCGTGCTCGTCCTGGACGCGGAAGCGCAGGGACCGGTGCTCGTGGTCGACACCCTGCCGCCCCATCTCCGCGCAGACGGCGGTCTCGAGCTCCGATCGGCACGCGTGGCCCGCGCGGGCGGTCACCGGCGCGCCCCGTTCACGGCCTCGACCACGGCTTGGGCGAAAGCAGACGTGCGAACCTCCTTGGCCCCCGGCATGTGCCGCGCGAGATCGTACGTGAGGGTCTTCGATCCGACGACCGACTTCACCGCGTCTCGGAGACGGGCCCCCGCGTCCCGCCATCCGAGGTATTCGAGCATCATCACGCCCGCCAGGATCTCGCCGGTCGGGTTCACCTTATCCATTCCCGCATACTTCGGCGCGCTTCCGTGGATCGGCTCGAAGACCGCGTGGGCGTCCCCGATGTTGCCGCCGGGAGCGACCCCGAGCCCCCCGATCTGGGCCGCGGCCGCGTCGCTCAGGTAATCGCCGTTCAAGTTCGTCGTCGCGAGGACGTCGTACTCCTCCGGCCGGAGGAGGAGTTGCTGGAACATGTTGTCCGCGATGACGTCCTTGATCACGACCTTGCCGTCCGGCGCCTCGCCGCCGTGGTCCTTCACAATGGCGTCCCAGGAGATCGTCGAATCCCGAAACTCGTCCCGCGCGACCTCGTAGCCCCAGGTGCGAAACGCGCCCTCCGTGTACTTCATGATGTTCCCTTTGTGGACGAGAGTCACGGACTTGCGGCCGTTCTCGATCGCGTACCGGATCGCCTTCCGCACGAGGCGCTTCGAGCCGGTCTCGCTCACGGGCTTGACGCCGATCCCGCTGTCCGCGCGGACGCGGGTGCGGAATTCCTTTTCGAGGATCTCGATCATCCGTCGCGCTTCCGGCGAGCCTTTCTCCCACTCGATTCCCGCGTACACGTCTTCGGTGGCTTCTCGGAAGATCACGACGTCGAGCCGCTCCGGATGCGACACGGGGCTGGGGACGCCTGGGATCCAGTAGATGGGCCTGACGTTCGCGTAAAGGTCGAGCGCCTTCCGTAACGCCACGTTCAGGGAGCGAAAGCCGCCGCTGACCGGCGTGGTGAGAGGGCCTTTCAGCGCGACGACGTATTCCCTGATTGCCGCGAGTGTGGCCTCTGGGAGCATTTCGCCGTAGCGGAACATCGCCTTCTCGCCGGCCGGGACCGGATACCAAACGATCCGACGGCGTCCTCCGAACGTGTTCTCCACCGCGGCGTCGATGGCTCCCTGAGCGGCATGGACCACCTCCGGCCCGATCCCGTCGCCCTCGATGAGCGGGATGATCGGATCATCGGGAACCCGTAGGCCGCCTTCCGCGATCAGGATCTTGTGACCCCGGTCCGGCGGCCGTAAGACGAGGCGCTCCGCGGGCATGGGTCGCCTCACGGCCGCTCGTCCACGGGCACGTACACGAGGTCCTTCGGTCCGACGTACCAGTCGAGCGGCCTCAGGAGACGGTTGTCCTCCCAGTACTCGATGACCTGGGCGGTCCATCCCGCGATCCGCGCGACCGCGAACACCGGTGTGAAGAGGTCTGTCGGAATCCCGAGGCCTTGGAAGACGAGCCCCGAGTAGAAGTCCACGTTCGGATAGACGCCCTTCGAGCCGATCTCCCGTACGACCGTCTCCTCGATGGTCGTCGCGATTCGATACAGTCGGTCGTCCCCGGACATGTCCGCCAGCTGCCGCGCGAACTCCTTCTGGATGAGGGCCCTCGGATCGTACGTCTTGTAGACGCGGTGGCCGAAGCCGTACACGACCTCATGATTGCGCAGCGTGGCGAGGACGTAGTCGTGCGCCCTCTCCGGCGTCGCGGCCATCTCCATGCCGCGGAGGGCTGCCTCGATGGCGCCGCCGTGGAGCGGTCCCTTCAGGGTCGACAGGGCCGCGATGATTGTGCTGTACAGGTCCGACCGGGTCGACGCGGCGACCGTCGCCGCGAATGTGGACGCGTTCATCGCATGGTCCGCGTAGAGGATCATCGCCACGTCCATCATCCGGGCGCGGAGGGGGTCCGGCTTCTTGGCCGACATCATCCGCAGGAAGTCCTCGGCGTGGCCGAGTTTGGGATCGGGTCGGAGGACGCGGTGTCCTTTTCGGATCCGCTCGTACGTGGCGACCACCGTGCCGAACTGGGCGACGAGTCGCCGCGCCTTTCGCTGGTTCGCGGCCCGGGTCGTGTCGTCCCGCTCCGGATCGAAGTTGGACAGGTACGACACGGCCGTGCGCAGGACGTCCATCGGGGGCATGTGTTCCGGCATCGAGCGGAGGAGCCGCAACACGAACGGCGGAAGGGTACGCCCCGCGGCGAGCTCGGCCTTCGTCTTCTTGAGTTCCTCGCGGTTCGGAAGGCGCCCCTCGAGGAGGAGGAACACCGTCTCCTCGAACGTGGAGTGCGCGGCGAGGTCTCGGATGTCGTAGCCGCGGTACAGGAGCCGTCCGCGTTGTCCATCGACGAAGCAGATCGACGTCTCCTTGACGTAGATGTTGTCGAGTCCCTTGTCGATGCGCGGTCCCGCGAAATCCGTCTTGACGGGGGAGACCATGCGCATCGCCTCAGAGGACGGCCATCGCAGGATCGGCGCCAATCGCCGAATCGCCCGCCGGGACTTCGCCGCCCGAGCCGCTACCGGAACGTACCGCATCCGTCCTTCGCCCGGGCACCCAGCCCACCTCGAGGTGTGGGATACTAAGCCTTGAGTTGTAATAAAGCTGAAGGTCGAACCGCCGCGGACGAATCATCACAGCGGGATCCGGAGGATCGCGTCCGCCATCATTCCAATGAGGATCGCGGCGAGGTAGATGCCCGAGAACCGGTAGCCTGCCCACGCGGTCTCGGGGCTCGGGTGCGCAAGGAACTTCACCGTCAGGCCGAGCAGGACCGCGCTGGACCCGATGGCGACGATCAGGTAGACCGCGTCGAACGCGGATGTCCAGATGAACGCGATGCTCGCGAGGGCCGCGATGGCCGTGGAACCCGCGATCGCGATGACCGAGCCGCGGTCGTCCCAGACCGCGGGGAGCATCGGCAGGTGGGCGCGTCGGTAGTCCTCGCGGCCTCGATAGGCGAGCGCCCAGAAGTGGCCCGGGGTCCAGAGGAACACGAGGACCGCGATGAGGACCGCGGGCAGGCTGATCGAGTTCGCGGCCGCCGCGGAGCCCGCGAGCGCGGGGCAGGAGCCGGCTAGTCCGCCGATGACGATGTTGCTCACGTGCGTCCGCTTCAGGCCGATCGTGTACACGCCGACATAAATCGCGTAGCCGAGGCCGATCATCGCCGCGGTCAAGAGGTTGAGGCCGAATCCGGCAATCGCGAGGCTGAGCCCGAGCAAGCCGACGCCGAAGGCGAGCGCGTGGGCCGGGGGCTCGATTCGATGCTGGGGCAGGGGTCGGGTCCGGGTGCGTCGCATCACCGCGTCCAAATCGCGATCCAAGTAGTGGTTCGTCGCGCTCGCGCCCGCCGCGCCGAGCAAGCCCGCGGTCATCAGGAGGCCGAACCGCGGGAGGTCCGCCGCTGCCCCGCTCGTGGCGACAAAGCCCGCCGCCGCCACGAGGAGGAGCAAGGCGTCGATGCGGAGCTTCATGAGCTGGAGATAGTCCGAGAAGGCCACCGCAGAGACCCTTCGCGCGGAGTCCGCCAGCGTTCTTAACCTTTTGTTGGCGAACGAAGATTTCCGCGGCTGACTCGCTTCCCGCGGGCTCGGTGCTGTCGGTACCAGTCGCAATCCCGACGAACGGGACATTCGTCGCACCGCGGATTCCGGGCTTTGCACAGCGAACGGCCATGCGCGATGATCGCGAGATGCCACGCCTTCCGTTTCTGCGGTGGAGTCCATCGCTCGAGGGCGGATCGGATCGATTCGTAATCGCCCCGGCGGCTCAGGTTCCAACGTCGTGCGATTCGAGCGATATGCGTGTCAATCGGGAACGTCGGG